>NZ_JACSLF010000009.1:0-117439 GCF_018617975.1 Exiguobacterium sp. s21
CCCGTTCCCATGCCGAACACGGAAGTTAAGCGCTTCAGCGCCGAAAGTAGTTGGGGGTCTCCCCCTGTGAGGATAGGACGTTGCCAGGCCAACGCGAAGGACGATCAAGCATCCGCTTGGTCGTTCTTTTTTTCATAAAAGTGTTGACGAATGGGATATATAATGCTAATATAAAAATTGTCTAGTGGCGATAGCGAAGTGGTCACACCCGTTCCCATGCCGAACACGGAAGTTAAGTACTTCAGCGCCGAAAGTAGTTGGGGGTCTCCCCCTGTGAGGATAGGACGTTGCTAGGCCAACGCGAAGGACGATCAAGCAGATGCTTGGTCGTCCTTTTTTGTCGTTTCCTTTGAAACTTTTCATCTAATCTTCTCGTATGAAGAGACAGAAGAGGGGGAGTCAAGTATGCAAATCCGTGAAGCGACAGTCTCAGACTACAAGGCGTTCACTGAGGTTTCACGAGCGAGTTTTAAACAAGAGGCAGATCGTCTCCGATTACCATATCGGGACTTAAATATTGAACCACCGGGTTATGATGACGAGGCGATGAGCCTGTATTTGATTGAACAATTGATGTGTTATGTCATCGAACATGAAGGACAAGTCGTCGGGGGAGCCGTCGTGACGTTGACAGGGAAAGATTACGGACGGATTGACCGCATCTTTATTCATCCATACAGACAAGGTAAAGGGATTGGAAAACGGGTACTACAGTCAATCGAGAAGCTTCATCCGACTGTACGAATTTGGGAGTTGGAGACATCAGCAGCCCAACCCCACAATGTGGCATTTTATCGGGCAGTCGGTTACCAATCCGTCTTCGAATCAAGCGAAGAGGTCTGTTTCGTCAAACGAGTAAAGCAACCCGTAGATGAAGCAATCACATTGCGATATGAAGAGCGCTCGATCAAAGGTGCCCAAGCGTATGGAATGGATGCGAGTCAAATCGCCATCACGAATAGTAACGTCTCAGAACTACGGGCCAGCAATTGTAATTTCACGAGGAGCCAATTCCGCAATATTAACTTCAGAGAAACCGAGTTCGACGACTTGAATCTTTCCGGCTCACAATATCGATTTGTCACCATGTACGAGTCAGGACGGGCGACGACGTTCTTCCATACAAACCTGACGAACACGATTATGAAAAACTGTCGGCTTGATGGGGTCCAGATCGAGGATTCATCGATTGACGGCTTAACGATTGATGGGGTACACGTCAAAGACCTGTTAGAACATTATCGAAAAGAAACTGGAGGAATGAAACGTTATGAGTGATCTCTACCAAACCCAACACGACTTACAACAACAGATGGCAGAACGGGACCGACTCGCCCGGAAATTAAAAACACTCGACAAGCAAATTGCCGAACATGAAGCTGTACGAAAGCAACTTCTCAATTCGTTTACGAAAGAACAACGCGATGTCTATGACTTAGATTCATTCTCGCTCGTCAACGCATGGCGTAAACTCAGGGGAACATTCAACGAACAAAAAACGATTGAATTAGAAGAGGCGGCCCGGGCCGAATTGAAGTTACGAGAACACGAGGCAATGGTCGATGAGTTAGGGCTTGAACGTCGTGATTTATATGAAACCTTTGAGAGGTATAACGGGATTGACGCAGAGTGGGAAGCGTTTGTCAAAGAGAAAGAAGCCCACTTGAAGCAAGATCCTGAGGTCAGAGAAGCGTTATATCGACTCACCAATCAACAAGTAGAGACGAATGAGGTGCTTGTTGAATATAAAGAAGCTATCGGTGCTGGACATTCAGCACGGACGGCCATCTCCAAAACACTTAAACATCTCGATAGTGCGAAAGGTTGGTCGACATATGATACCTTCTTTGGAGGGGGCTTGATTGCGACAGCGATGAAACATGATGCCATCGATGCTTCAGAGCGGAAGATGCATGAACTTCAAGCCGCACTCGAGCGATTCTCGCGGGAGTTGGCTGATGTGAAAGGCGTCGTCAGCGGATTACAGATTGAACGCGGATCACTGATCCAGTTCGCTGACTATTTCCTCGACGATATTTTTTCGGAATGGACGATGCATGGACGAATCAACGAGTCACTGGATAAAGTGAACGGGCTCGATCGCGAAATCGCTAAACTGATCGAGAAAATGACAAGAGAAGTCGAACGTTTGGAGCGACAACTCGAAGAAATAGAAGCGAAACGAAAACAGCTCATCCTTACGCGGTGAGCTGTTTGGTCATTCTGGTCGTTTCAACCAATGGCGTAACCCTTTCCCGGCATGGGGACCTGCCGTGTAACGCGGGATGACATGCAAGTGCGCGTGAGGCACGGTCTGGTTTGAAGCGGTCCCGACGTTCCAACCAAGCGTATAGCCGTCAGGGCCATATGTCTCTTCGAGGAACACCTTCGCTTCGTGGAGCAGTGTGTATGTATCATGCCATTCGAAAGGCGTGAGATCGAACGTCGTCGCTCGGTGTTGTTTCGGTACGATGACGCCTGAACCGACGAGCACGTCCTGTTCACGATCATGCATTAAAAAGTAGCAGGTCTCGTTCTCGGCAACGATTCGTTGTGATGGATCAAGCTGTGGATGACAAAATGGACAAGTGGACATTGGATTGGTACACTTCCTTTCTATATGAAGTGTACCAAAAGGGGGATTCAAATGAATGATTTGATCGATTATATCGTCGACGAAGTCGGGCAAGAAAGACATACGGTCATCGGGATTTCGGGACACGGAGGTGCCGGCAAGACGACGTTCGCTGATGCTTTACGTGCGCGTCTCGGGGACGTGAACTATATCAATACCGACCCTTACATCACGGATTCGATGTTACGGAAGAGTGCCATGCTCGACTATACGGTCGACGGTCAAACGCATCACTACAAGATGACGGCCTGTCATCCTTCCGCGCATCACTTGCTGTCACTCGAGCGTGATGTCCGGATGGTACGGGAAGGCATCGGCTTTTATACGATCGACGTCCCGTATCTCGAACGGACGTGGATTGATCCAGCAAAACGAATCACCATCATCGAAGGGATGAGTGTCGCCTTCCTCGAACCTCACTATTTCGATGTATCGGTCTATTTGTATACGGATAGCGACACTGAGTTCGCCCGTCGTTCTGTTCGGGACATCCAAGAGCGTGGGATGGACCTGGGCTACTTGAAAGCCTCGCACGACGAGCGTCGGTTTCAATATGAACTGTTCATGCATCCGCATCGTGAGAAGTTCCAGACGGTCGTCTCGACAAGCGATAATGTTTGGACGATTGAGCGGAGCCCACAAAAAAACCGCTCATCATGAGCGGTGGCTGCGTAACGTTTCTTGGATCCCGAGCCCGAGCCGATCTTGTTCGCGCTCGAGTTGGTCCCACGTAAGCGAGCGATGGCGTAACGTGACGTCGTTCGCAATCGATTCAAGTGTGCGTTGCTTCTCGATGTTGTCGAGCCAGTAATAGACGTCGACCCCGTCCTCGTCGACACGCCAGAACGATTTGACGACTTCGAACTCGTCGGCCCAGTCACCGACCGGTTTGAATCCATACTTCTCGACGAACGGATACGGTCGTTCTTCTCCGAGCGGGTCGATGACGTTGCGGACGAACATGAGCTCGAGGCCTGCATGTTCGGTCGCCTCTAACAAGCGTTTCAAAGCGGGGAGCGGTTCGACTTCGACATTCTCGACAACATCGAACCAAACCCGTTTGCCGTCCGTGTCCCAGACGGTCGCTTCCACACTATACGGAGCGCCCGCTGTCGACGGGGCATACATCGTTAAATCAAACGTGAACGGGATATGCTCTTCAGCACCTGGTTCGAGGACGACCGATAGAGGGATTGGGACTTCTTGAAGATCGGCCTCGCGGTTGAACTCATTCCCTTCGAGCGTGATGTCTTTGAAGGTCGTCAAAAAGTTAAGCGTCAACTCCTGTAGTCGCACGACATGTGAAGTGGTGTTCGATACGCGTAACGTTCCATGGACGGTTTCGTTCGGGAGAAACGGTACGGTGTGAAAATAGACGGATGCATCCAGTTCGGAAAAGAACCATTTTTTAAAGCGATTACCCCATTTCGACATGACGGTCGCGCCCCTTTTCTCTAGTAAGTTACACTCCTTATCATGTTCCCGATTCCAATTCTCAAAAAACATTTAGAAAAAGGTTGCATTTTATAACTACTTCACTTATTATAGAGGATGTCGAAACAATTCAAACCATCGCGGGGTGGAGCAGTCTGGTAGCTCGTCGGGCTCATAACCCGAAGGTCGTCGGTTCAAATCCGGCCCCCGCAACCAATTTTTATTTAATTTCATATGTCGTCGCGGGGTGGAGCAGTCTGGTAGCTCGTCGGGCTCATAACCCGAAGGTCGTTGGTTCAAATCCAGCCCCCGCAACCAATTTTTTAAATGAGATAGCGAAACGATGACGTTTCGTGTTTTTTTTTGCGCAAAATTGAGTGTACAATGAGTACGTATCGCTAGAACCACTAAAGGAGAAACATCATGTATACATTGATTACCCATTCTGCGGCCGAAACGCAGGCGGTGGCAGAAAAACTCGCCACGCTCGTCAAAGCCGGAACGGTCATAACGTTGGACGGCGACCTCGGTGCCGGCAAGACGACGTTCACCCAAGGCTTTGGTAAAGGCCTCGGCGTCACGCGTAACGTCAACAGCCCGACGTTCACCATCATGAAACAATACCAAGGGCGCTTGCCGCTCTATCATATGGACGTCTATCGTCTCGAAGACACGGGGGACGATATTGGCCTCGAGGAATACATCAACGGTGATGGTGTCGCCATCGTCGAATGGTCGAACTTGATCGAGTCGTCACTTCCGACGGAACGGCTCGCCATCACAATCGAGCGAATCGGGGACGAGGAACGTCAACTGACGTTCGCGCCCGTCGGCGACACGTACGATGCACTCGTGAAGGAGGTGCTCGCATGAAACAACTCATGATTGACACGTCGACGACACGTCTGTCTGTCGCCTTGAGTGAGCACGGACAGATTCAAGCCGAGGCGACGGTCATGGTCTCGAAAAACCATGCCGTCACGCTCATGCCGATGATCGAACAACTGATGAGCGCGGTCAAATGGACACCGACCGAACTCGAACGCATCGTCGTGACGACGGGACCAGGTTCATACACGGGGATTCGCATCGGTGTCACGACAGCGAAGACGCTCGCCTACACTCTTCAGATTCCGCTCGTCGGGGTCTCGGCGCTCCGTCTTATGGCGGCAGCCCCGAACACGGAGCTCCCAGTCGTCGCGCTCATCGACGCCCGCCGAGGGAATGCCTATATCGGGCATTATCAACAGAACGAGGCCGTCACACCCGACCGTCACGCCTCGGTCGCCGCTTGGCTCGAAGTCAATATCACAGGACCGTTCGTCGTCGTCGGCGACGTGGAGCCGTTCCGTGACGCACTCGCGTCTTACGACTATACCGAAGCACCGGCCGCGCATAGCTACGGCCGGGCGAGCGATCTCGTCGCCTTAGGTGAAGTCACGAATGATGTCCATGCGTTTGAGCCCGAGTATCTTCGTCTCGCTGAGGCGGAAGCGAAATGGCTCGAGGGACAAAACAATGGCTGATATTAAAATCCGGCGCATGACATGGCTCGACGTCGAAGAAGTGACCAAGGTCGAGGAGGCCTCGTTCGCTATTCCGTGGACGAAAGAAGCGTTCATGAACGAGATGCTCCGCAATGACCAAGCGATCTATTTCGTCGCTGTGCATGAACGACGCGTGGTCGGCTTCGTCGGGGTTTGGCAAATTGTAGACGAGGGGCACATCACGAACATTGCCGTCTTACCGGAATATCGGGGGCAAGGCATCGGCAATCTTCTGTTGACGCAACTCGTTGAATTCGCCCGCTCGAAGTCACTCGCGGCGCTCACGCTCGAAGTTCGTGTCTCGAACATTGGTGCCCAAAAGCTGTATGAACAGTTCGGGTTCGAAAATGCCGGTCGCCGGAAACGCTACTATCAAGATAATAATGAAGACGCCTATATTTACTGGGCGAAGTTAGGAAGTGAAACAGATGGACACATCGCTCATCCTCGCGATTGAGTCGAGCTGTGATGAGACGTCCGTCGCGCTCGTGCGTGACGGTAAGACGCTTTTATCGAACGTCGTCTCGTCGCAGATTGAAAGTCATAAACGGTTCGGTGGGGTCGTGCCCGAGGTCGCCTCGCGTCACCACGTCGAACGGATCACCTACGTCATCGATGACGCCCTCAGTGAAGCGGGCGTGATGATGCAAGACGTCGACGCCGTCGCGGTCACGCAAGGACCGGGTCTCGTCGGGGCGCTCCTCGTCGGAATCAGTGCGGCCAAAGCGCTCGCCTTCGCCCATAATAAACCGCTCATCGGCGTCCACCATATCGCCGGACACATCTATGCGAACGAACTCGTCGAGGAGATGGAGTTTCCGCTCGTCTGTCTCGTCGTCTCAGGCGGACATACAGAGCTTGTCTATATGCCCGAGCACGGTGTATTCGAAGTCATCGGTGAGACGCGTGACGATGCGGCCGGAGAAGCGTACGACAAAGTCGCGCGGACGCTCAGCCTGCCTTACCCGGGCGGTCCAGCCATCGACCGTCTCGCAGCCGACGGTGAAGACACGTATAAGTTCCCGCGGGTTCGGCTTGAAGCAGGAAGTTTCGATTTCAGCTTCAGCGGACTCAAGTCGTCGGTCATTAATGCGGTCCATAACGCCGAACAACGCGGGGAGACGGTCATCCCTGAAAACTTGGCGGCCAGTTTCCAAGCGAGTGTCGTCGAAGTGCTCGTCGAGAAAGCGATTCGTGCCGTGAAAGAAAAAGGAGCGAAGCAATTGCTCGTCGCGGGCGGTGTCGCGGCCAACCGTGGGCTCCGCGCTGCGCTCAAAGAAGCGACGGACCGCGAAGGCATCCGCCTCGTCATCCCACCACTTGATCTATGCGGAGACAACGCCGGTATGATTGGGGTCGCGGCACATCACGCGTATGTGCGCGGAAAGCGCGATACACTGGCGATGAATGCGGTTCCTGGGTTATCCTTAGAAGAGAGCATGACAGTCTAGGGGGAAAATATACAGATGATGAAACGCATAATCATTGGAGGTCTCGTCGTACTGCTCGTCGTCGCGACGTTTTTGCAAGTACGGGAGATTATCCGCGCTTATAATATCGCCTATCAAGAAGAAATCGTGCCGGAAGCGACACGCGTCCGGTCGCTCACGGGAGCGGAATCGCTCGAAGGCATCGGCCGGGTCACGGGTGAGAACACGCTCGTCGAGACGTTGTATGGCTATAAGAGCTTAGACGATCAAGACATCGAAAGCGTCATCGTCGTCGACCGCAACCTCGGCGTTCAACCGAAAGCGAGCGATGCGTATTACGAGATTGCGCCGGGACGAGAAGCGACCGAAGAAGAGGCGGCGAAGTTCGAGGACATTGTCAACGAGTTTGACGAACAGCAACTGTTCGCCCAAGTCATCTCGACGCATGAGGCAAAATATGTGACGAACGACGAAGAGGCGCTCACATTCTACAAAGTGTTCGTCCGTGACGTCGATACGAACGAGTACGTGTTCTTCATCACGGAAGACGGCATCAAGCTCGACTTCCACACGCGCGGTTTCCAACCGCTGCGTTACTTCTAAACGTAAAACAGGGAAGCTAATCTCCATCATGGAGAACGGCTTCCCTGTTTTTATACGTCCGGATGACGTTTCTTTTGTTTATACCACATATTCACCCAACTCACGATAAAGACGATTAAAGCGAGCACCCACATGAGGAGCGTCGACTGATAGAAGTGGCCCCATACCGAGCCGGGCGTGTAAAAGCTGTGCACGGTCACATCGACCGGCCAGACGACGAGGCGGATAAAGAGCGTGCTCACGAGCAGACCGCTCAACAAGCTGATGACAATCCCGCTCCACGTCTGGATGATGAAGCCGATGACGACCGGGAGGAAATAAAACAAGAACGACGGGACGACGGTCGGTTCCCCACGAATTAGTTCGGATACGTATTCCGTCCCGGTCGGCACGATGTAGGCGAGACCGGTCAGGAAGGCGTGCATCCATTCGATTCGCATCGCACGGAATCGCATCATGAATGGAGCTCCTCCCATTCTGCATACAGCGCCGTGATCGATTCTTTCGTCGCATCGGACTCGGTCGATAGTTCCTGTGCCCGGGCGAAGTCGTTGAAGACGTCCGGTTCACACAACAGTTGCTCGATTTCTTCGAGACGGGCCTCGTGTTGCTCGATCGTGAGCTCGATCTCCTCGATCCGTTGTTTCATCCGGCGTTCCTCGCGTTGTTGTTCCTTGTCGGCGCGCTGTTTCTTGACGATGACTTGTTTCGTCTCTTCACGGGCGAGTCGGGCCAGTTCTTCAAGTTCTTCTTTCTTCTCAACGTAATACGAGTAATCGCCGAGGTATTCGTCGATGCCGTTCGGTGTGATCTCTAAGACACGTGTCGCGAGCCGGTCGATGAAGTAACGGTCGTGCGATACGAACAAGATCGTGCCCGGATAGTCGACGAGGGCGTTCTCGAGAATCATCTTCGAGTCGAGGTCCAAGTGGTTCGTCGGCTCATCCAAGATGAGCAAGTTCGGCTGCTCGAGCTTCAGTTTCGCGAGCGTCAAGCGGGCCCGCTCTCCACCCGACAGTTCATGGACGCGCTTCATGACGTCGTCACCGCTGAATAGGAACTGTCCAAGCAGGCTCCGCACTTCTTGTTCGCGCATGAGCGGCCAGTCGTTCCAAATCTCGTCGATGACGCGGTTGGCATCCGACAAGTTCTGTTGTTCCTGGTCGTAGTAGCCGATCTCGACGCCGGTGCCGTAGCGGATGTCACCGGTGAGCGCCGGCTGTTGTTTCGTCAACACTTTCAAGAGCGTCGATTTGCCGACTCCGTTCGGACCGACGAGGGCGACCGATTCGCCACGCTGCAATTGGAAGCGGAGATGATGGGCGATCGGCTCCTCATAACCGATGGCGAGGTCGCTGCCGCTCAACACGTCGTTCCCGCTTTGGCGTTTGATTGAGAACGAGAGGACGGCACTGCGCTCGTCACCGTCCGGCGCTTCCATCCGGTCGACTTTTTCGAGACGCTTGCGGACACTCTGGGCCCGTTTCGTCGTCGTCGCCCGGGCGATGTTACGCTGGATGAAGTCCTGCATCTTGGCGATCTCTTCTTGTTGCGACTCGAACTGCTTCTTCTCTTGCTCGTAGATGGCGGCCTTCTGTTCGAGATACTTCGTATAGTTGCCGACGAAGCGACGGCTCCGATGGCGTGACAACTCATAAACGACCGAGACGACACGGTCGAGGAAGTAGCGGTCGTGGGAGACGATGAGGACGGCGCCTTTATAGCCACTCAAATACTTCTCGAGCCAGCCGAGCGTCTCGATGTCCAAGTGGTTCGTCGGCTCATCCAAGATGAGCAGGTCTGGACTTTGCAGGAGCATCTTCGCGAGGGCGAGACGTGTCCGTTGTCCACCGGAGAGCGTATCGATACGGCGCTCGAAGTCGTCCGGATAGAAGCGCATCCCGTGAAGCACAGAGCGGATCGTCGCCTCGTATTGATAGCCGCCGCGGTCTTTGAACGTATGTTGTTCTTCATCGTAAGACGACAGCAGGCGCTCATAGGCGGCCGGGTCGTTCAAGATGCACTCAGATCCCATGTCTTGTTCCATGCGGCGGAGCGTTTTTTCCTGTTCAATTAAGTCGGTGAAGACGGTGAGCATCTCGTTCCAAATCGTCTCGTTCGACTCTAACCCTGAGTCTTGGGCGAGATAACCGATCGTCACGTCTTTCGGTTTCATGATATCGCCCGAGTCATAGTTGTATTCCCCGGCGATGACTTTGAGCAATGTCGACTTGCCGGCACCGTTACGGCCGACAAGCGCGACGCGTTCGCCTTCTTGAATTTCGAGTTTGACGTTCTCTAAAATCGGCTCGACGCCGAATGATTTCGATAAGTTATTGACTTGCAGTAGGATCAAGTGAAAAAACCCCTTTCTCTCTATTTAGTATACTTTATTTCTTCCCCTTTTCAGGTATATTCATTGAGTGGTCATGTGAATTCGTTTACAATCAAGGTGTATGAAATTAGATTCGTTTGAAACGCGTCGTAAAAAGGAGGCTCTTTCCGTTGAGTCAAAACGAACCAAAGATTCCGCAAGCGACAGCCAAACGGTTGCCACTATACTATCGGTTTATCCAAAGCCTACATTCATCAGGAAAACAGCGTGTCTCTTCTGCTGAGCTGAGCGAGGCGGTCAAGGTCGATTCGGCCACGATCCGTCGCGATTTCTCGTACTTCGGTGCGCTCGGTAAAAAGGGATATGGCTATAACGTACAGTATCTGTTAGACTTTTTCCGTAAGACACTGAATCAGGACGAGATTACGAACGTCGCCTTGGTCGGGGTTGGTCATCTTGGGACAGCTTTCGTCAACTATAACTTCCTTAAAAACAATAACACACATATCGTCGTCGGGTTCGACGCAGACGAGACAAAAGTCGGCACGACGATGTCCGGTGTCCCGATTCATCACGTGGATGAGATGGAACAGATCATGAAACAAAACAAGATTGACGTCGCCATCTTAACGGTGCCGTCTAGCTATGCGCAGCCTGTCGCGGATGACTTGGTCCGCTTCGGCATCAAAGGCATCTTGAACTTCACTCCGGCCAGGCTTACTGTGCCGGACACGGTCCGCGTCCATCATATCGACTTGTCGATCGAACTCCAGTCGCTCATTTACTTTATGCAACACTATCCATCTGCTGAGGGGGTCCATCAATAATGGAATTACTATCATCGTTGCTCGTCGTCGGTATTCCTGGGGGAGCGAGTATCTTCATTATCGCCATCGTCGCGCTCATCATCTTCGGGCCGAAGAAATTGCCTGAATTCGGACGCGCCGCCGGACAAACGCTCCGTGAGTTCAAAAATGCCACAAACGGCATGATGAACGAACATGACGAGAAAGACAAGAAAGAAATTGAGAAGAAAGAGCAGTAAGCGATGAGCCATCAACCTGATCAAGAACGGGCACTGTCCGACCACTTGACAGAGCTGCGGAGACGACTGATGCTGTCGGCATTTGTCGTCTTTGCCTTCTTTTTGATTGCTTTGCCGAGTGTCAAATATGTGCTCACCTATCTCCAGGCCGACCTCGTCGAACGAGGGCTTGAATTGAACGCCTTTGGGGTCGCGGACCCGCTCATGATTTATTTGAACTTGGCGCTCGTCATCGGTCTCGTCGCGGCTGGTCCGTTTCTACTGTATCAACTGTGGGCGTTTGTCGCACCTGGTCTGCATCCGAACGAGCGGAAAGCGACGCTCGCCTATATTCCGATCATCTTTATCTTGTTCCTCGTCGGTTTGGCGTTTGCCTACTATTGGTTGTTCCCGCTCGTCCTCGA
Organism: Exiguobacterium sp. s21; assembly: GCF_018617975.1. NCBI lineage: Bacteria > Bacillati > Bacillota > Bacilli > Caryophanales > Exiguobacterium > Exiguobacterium sp. s21. Next base: position 11,434 of record NZ_JACSLF010000009.1, read on the forward strand.
TATCTCGACGGACCTCGGGCAAGACCTTGGTCTGACGCAAATCATCGGGGCGTCGAACTACTTCACGTTCTTGCTGCAACTGACCATCCCATTCGGACTGTTATTCCAGTTGCCGGTCGTGACGATGTTCTTGACGCGCATCGGTGTCGTGACGCCGTACTTCCTGTCATCGATTCGGAAGTACGCCTACTTCGCCTTGTTCGTCGTCGCGGCCTTTATCACGCCGCCGGATTTGACCTCGCACCTCATGGTGTCACTGCCGCTCTTCTTCTTGTATGAGATCAGCTTATCGATTTCACGTATCACGTACCGGGGCGTGCTCCGACGTGAGAAAGAGGCGATGGTGAAAGAACAGATGGATTTGATGAAACAAATGAATGAGAAGTAAGCGGGGCGACCTCGCATACACAAAAAGGCACGGATCTCCCGATACAGGGCGACCGTGCCTGTTTTGTTTAGAACGGATTATAAAAACGGCTGCCGTCATAAAATGTCACACTGAACGAGAAAATCGTCAGCAACAAGACAAGGCCGATCGCCAAGAAATCGGCACGCGTCATCGGGCGCTGATTGTACCACGTCCGTTTTCGCTCGGCACCGAAGCCACGCAAGTCCATGGCGTTACTGACCGTCTCGATCCGTTCGAGACTCGTGAACAGTAGCGGGAGCAGGATATTCAAGCTATGCTTCGCTCGTTTCAAAAGTGGACCGTGCGTGACGGTGACGCCGCGCGCTTCTTGCGCGTCCGCGATGGTGCGGAAGTCTTGTTGGACGTCCGGAATATACCGCAACGCGAGCGAGACCGCGAACGCCACTTTATACGGTACACCGATTCGATTCAACGATGACGCGAACTCGGTCGGATGGGTCGTCACGAGAAACAAGACGGCGACCGGCACGATGACACTGTATTTCAAGATGAGATTGAACAAATAAAACAGTTGCTCTGCCGTCAACGTGAAACGGCCGATGCCTTCCCACAGGACGTGACGTGTCCCGTATATGGCCACACCTTGCTCGGGTTCGAACAGATAGACGGCAAAGGCGTTAATCAGAACGAACAAGGCGGTGAACACGAGAACGAATCGGACTTCGCGAAACCGGATGCGAGACACGAGGAACAGTCCGACGCTCGCGAGCCCTAACAGAAGCAGGACGCGCGTGTCGTATGTGAACATCGTTGCCGTTGTCCACAAAAGAAAACCGATTAACTTGGTCGTCCCTGTCAGACGATGGACGGGTGAAGGTCTCTCGATATAACCAAGCATTTCTACTCCCATTGCGAGCGCTCCTTTCTTTCAGCTTGAATCACCGAATGAAGGAACGGCCGGACCTCGATGTCGAGATGCTGCGCCACGGTGAAGAGGGATGTTTGTTTGAGATGGGCATGACGCAACAACGACTCTTGGGCGAAGAGGGCAAACGGCTCGCCCGCATAACGAATCCGGCCGGCCTGAAGCAAGCAGACTTGGTCGCTATACTCGAGAACGAGATGCATATCGTGTGTGATGATGAGCAAGGTCATCCCGTCCTGTTTTAAGCGCTCTAAAAAGTCCATCATCTCGGAGTAATGCCGATAATCCTGTCCCGCCGTCGGTTCGTCGAGAATCAATACGTCAGGTTGGCGGACGAGAATCGAGGCGATGGTCACACGCTTCTTCTGACCGAAGCTCAGCGCTTGAATCGGCCAATTGCGAAACGGATATAACCCGCAACGTCGAAGAGTCTCCTCGAGCCGGCGCTCTTCTTCGTCCACGTCTAACGCGAGTGCCTGCATCCCGTACCGGACTTCTTCGCGTACGGTCTGTTTCGAAATCATATGATTTGGATTTTGCAGGACGAACCCGATTCGTGTGGCCCGCTCGGCGATTGACTGTTTCGTCACGTCTGTCCCGTTCAAACAAATCTGTCCGTTCGTGGCTCGTTGATATCCGCTCAATACTTTGGCGAGCGTCGACTTGCCGGCGCCATTTTGGCCGACAAGTGTCGTCAACGTACCGATTTCACAGCGCATCGATACCTCTTCTAATACGGTCTCGTCTGTCCGATAGTGGAAGCTGACGTGATTGAGTTCTAGTGAAGGAGACGCCTCAGAAGGGACGGGTAGCGTCTGAGTGTTCAGTCTTGATACGATCGGTTGCCGCTCGAACCGGTCCAGAAAGGCTTCTGGTTGGCTCGGTTTGTCGTCTGGCCGGATTGATATGTCCGCCCAACGTGCCGCACTCAAATAGAGCGGTTCCCGTAAACAGGCGCGAGCGAGGCTGCCGTCGCTCAACACGTCGTCGGGATGCCCATCGGCGACAATCTCACCGTCGACGACGACAATCATTCGATCGAATGGGACGGACAACACATCTTCGATTCGGTGTTCGACGACGACAAGTGTCCGTTTCGTTTCACGTTGCAAGCGATCCAGCAGTGCCATCGCCTCGCTTCCGGCGAGCGGGTCGAGATTGGCAAGTGGCTCATCAAACAACAAGATATTGGCATCTTCGACGAGAACACCCCCTAAGGCGGCCCGTTGTCGTTGCCCGCCGGATAAATCGTTCAGTCGATGAGTGAGCAGGTGGGCGACGTCGGTCAGACGGGCGACACGTTCGACGGTGTCATGCATCTCAGGACGAGCGACTTGTTTGTTTTCTAAGGCGAACGCGATATCTTCACCGACAGACAAGCCGATGAATTGGGTGTCTGGGTCTTGCAGGACGGTTCCAATCAAAGCGGAACGATCAAAAAGGGAGAGCGTCCGTGCGTCGATGCCGTTGATGAGAACGTCTCCTTCCCACGTCCCAGGGTAGGAGAACGGGATGAGTCCGTTGATGCATTGGGCGAGTGTACTCTTGCCCGATCCCGATGGTCCCACGATCAAGACGCGCTCTCCTTCTTCGATCGTCAAATTGATGTCGCGCAGTGTCGGTTCGGATTGACTGCGATACGTAAATGAAAAACGGTTGAACTGAATGGTCATGTCGAGCCCTCCAAGCAAAAGGAGCTGACCATGATTCATATCATGGCAGCTCGTTTAATCATGCTTCTCGTTTGAGACTTCCTGCTTTACTACGTGTGTTGGCATAAGCGACGAGGAGCAACGTGCCAATCACTCCGACCGTCAAAATGTTCGACGTGGCCGCAACTGCGCCTTGGACGAATACTTTGTTCGCCGGCTCCGCATAAATCAAAATATCAAGGACCGGTGCAATCAAAATCCAACCGATTGCTTGCACGATGGCCTGCGTCACGTTAAAGAGCAAGATGCCTTTCGTCGTGAGGCCGCCTGCCTCGATATTGATGCGACGCGCCACGAGCCCAATCCCGAATCCGACGAAACCGGAGACGATGACCCAGCTCCACCAAGGTGAGCCATAAAGAATTGCGTCTTTTAAGGCATGTCCGATCAATCCAATCAAGCCAGCCGTGACAGGTCCGAATAAGATGGCCATAAAGGCTAGAAAAGCGTAAGACGTTTCAATCGATGTGTTCGGTACACCGGTCGGGATGGCCGCGAATCGGCTTAAGATGATAAAGACGGCTGCGCCGACGCCGGTCGCCACGATTTGTTTCGTTGTAAATGTGTTCATGAAAAATTCCTCCTTATTTGGTTTTCAGACAAATTCGCCAGTCGTTACCGATGCCGATTTCGTATGCATGCGCGAATGAGCCTTGGTTGAGGGCGATGGCGACTTGATCGAGCGAGTTGATATAGACGACACCCGAACCGATTGGGACATCGGCGAACGACCGGCCGAACAGCAGAGACTGCTCGTAGATGGTGCGGCCGCGATGGTCGACCGTGACAGTCACACGGCTACCGATGTCGATGCCGGCTTCCCGGACGAGGGAGACGGGAATGTTCGTCCATACATTTCCGAAACGAATGTCGAGAATCTCAACGATACCGATGGTGTGGTCGCCTTGTCGTTGTGCCGGTGTCCGGTCGAGCAGAACAATCTCCTCAAGTGGAAGCAGCGGACCGACATCCTCAAACGTGATGGCGTGGCTCGAGAGACGCGCCCCGGTAAACGCGAAGATGTCTCGGCCGTGGAACGTGTACGACTCGCCCATGTGCGGCAGGCGGTGTTTGTGATCATCCAATTGACGCACTTCGGCAATTAATCCGGCTTGGCAAAGGTGTGTCAACGTCCCGTTATCCGGGGTGATGACATATTGGTTGGCACGCGTGCGTGCGACGACGCTCTTTCGGTTCGATCCGACGCCAGGGTCGACGACCGACACGAATACGGTCTGTCCCGTCCAATAGGGTACGGTTTGGACGAGCCGATACGAGGCTTCCCAAATGTGGAACGGTGGGATGTCGTGCGTCAAATCAAAAATACGAATGCTAGGATTAATGCTATGGGCTACGCCATACATCGCACTGACCGCCCCATCACTCACACCAAAATCCGATTGCAACACCAATGCTTCTGTCATCTTCGTCTCCTCCTTCTGGACATGCGCCCACAAAAAAGACACCACGCCCTAATTGCTCAGGACGTGATGTCTGATCACGTGGTACCACCTTCGTTCATGGTCTGACTCGCATCAAACCACCTCAAGGAGTGCAAGACTCCAAGGAATGCTAACGGTATCCGCCATACCGGTCGATTCTACTGACGAGCGATTGCCCGCGTTCTGTCGACTGCTCCAGGACCATCTTCAAGTGGGAGATTCGCTTCATTTCCAGCATCAGAAGCTCTCTATACAATCTCGGTCACTATCTCTTCCTATCCGCGCATGCTATACAATTAGTCTGAAAATTTAAACTAATCTTACAACCAGTTGAAGTAGGATGCAAGCGTTTTTTATTTTTACGACAACTGACGTGCTAAACTAGAACTGACAAGGATATACAGCATCATATCGGATAAAGAGGGAGAAGCGATGGCTTGGGAGTACTATGGGGACGCGCTCATTATCGTTGGTGTGATGACGACGATTCTATTGATTGTTGGACTGAACTTTTTGAAGTCACGATTCAGGAGAAGACTTATCTTCTCGTTGACGCTGCTCGTGATGGGGTACGTGGTGTTCCTCATCGGCCTCGTCCTCGTCCGCGGTTGGGACGAAATGGGCTGGAGCTTGATTGGCTTCAGTTTGTACGTGATCGGTTTCATCATCTATATCGGCGTCGTCACTTACCGCTGGTTTAAAGCAAGACGCAAGACCCATTCATGAATGAACCGTTCCGGTTGCGGGACGGTTTTTTGTTGTCACACAAGGAGTTCAAACTTTAGACATAATTACGTGAAAAGTTGAGCAAAGGTATTGTCAAACTGTCTTGTGAAATAGTACACTAATTTCAGAAAGTAAATGTGATATTTATCACAAACACTAACTTGCCTAACACTCAAAGGAGAGACAACCATATGAAAATCGCAGTCATCGGATGTACACACGCAGGAACAGCAGCAGTCAAAGGATTACTCGCCAAGCACGACAATCTCGACATCACGGTGTATGAGCGGAACGACAACGTCAGCTTCCTCTCATGTGGGATCGCCCTCCACGTCGGCGGTGTCGTCAAACGTGCGGAAGAGCTCTTCTACGCGTCACCGACTGAGCTCGAAGAACTCGGTGCGACAATGCGCATGAAGCACGACGTGTTGAATATCGACACGGAAGCGAAGACGGTCCATGCGAAAAACCTCGACACCGGGGAAGAAGTGTATGACACGTTCGATCGTTTGATCGTCACGACTGGTTCATGGCCGATCGTCCCGACGCTTCCTGGCATCGAGATGACTGGGATTGAGCTCTGCAAAAACTATGGTCACGCCCAACGCATCATCGAGCGGGCAAAAGACGCGACGAACATCGCCGTCATCGGTGCCGGTTATATCGGTGTCGAACTCGTCGAGGCGTTCGAAGTGTACGGCAAACACGTCACGTTCATCGATAGTGCCGACCGCATCTTGAACAAGTATCTCGACAAGTCGTTCACCGACCAACTTGAAGCGGACATGACGGCACGAGGAATCGACCTCGAGCTCGGCCAGACGGTCGAAGCGTTCCGTGGGACAGACGGAAACGTCACGCACGTCGTGACCGATAAAGGCGAGTTCGAGGCCGACCTCGTCATCCTCTGTGTCGGCTTCCGCCCGAACACGGGACTCCTTGAAGGCCAAGTCGACATGCTCGGCAATGGCGCCATCATCGTCGACGAGTATATGCGTACGAGCAACCCGGACGTCTTCGCGGCTGGTGACAGCTGTGCCGTCTATTACAACCCGGCGCGCACACATGCCTATATCCCGCTCGCGACGAACGCCGTCCGCATGGGAACGCTCGTCGCTGAGAACTTGATTGCACCGCGGGTCCGTTATCAAGGGACGCAAGGGACGTCAGGTCTCCGTCTCTACGATTGGAACATCGCTTCATCAGGTCTCACGGAAGAAGCGGCCGGTCTGTTCGGCCTTGACGTCGAGAGCGTCGTGATTGAAGATGCGTACCGTCCGGAGTTCATGCCGACGGCGGAACCGGTCCAGTTCAAACTCGTCTATGAAGTCGGCACGCATCGCGTCGTCGGCGGACAAGTTCTCTCGAAAGCGGACATGACGCAATCGGTCAACACGTTGTCGCTCGCGATCCAAAACGAGATGACGGTCGAAGAGCTCGCTTACGTCGACTTCTTCTTCCAACCGCATTACAACAAGCCATGGCACTTCATCAACAGCGGGGCGCTCGCAGCGATGAAAGATAAAGTCAACGCATAAAAATAACTCGGGAGCCGCGGCTTCCGAGTTTTTTTATAGATAGCGTGGGGCGTTCTTCATCGAGTTGGCGAGAATCATATAGATGAGGACGTTCCCCGGTACGATTAAAAAGAGCAGACGAACACCGAGCGGGGACAAGTCGAAGTATTCAGCGATGCCGCCACAGACACCCAAGAGTGAGCGGTTCGTGGCGGATTTGCGAAGCGGACGTTGCATAAGCAGGACTCCTATCTCACATGTGATATGAAAATTTTACCATACAGACTTACTGGAAATGTATAGGTTTCGTAGGTTTTTTTTCGTCTGAAGCCGGGGAAGTGGTAAGAGAAAGCAAATGTGTCACCTGGTCCTGTCAAAGGAGGAGCCCATATGGCTAAGAAGGAAAAATAACCGTACCATATCGTCACGTTCACGTTTCCAGAGGAGCCCATCTCGTATCAAGCGTTCAGCAAGTTGAAAAAGTATCACGCCGAAGGACTCGTCGGGTTCGAACAACTCGTCATCATCAAGCGTGAAGACAACGGTGCCTTCTCGTTCGAGGATGCCGTTCAACTGACACCGACGAACAAGTCGACCAAAGGCGCGCTCATCGGTATGGCCGTCGGGATTCTGTTCGGTACGCTCACGGAAGGACTCATCGGAGGAACGAAAGGTTTGAAACACGTCCAGAGCATTCAAGAGACGTTCAAACGGACGGTCGGGAATATCGAGCCCGGATAGACCGGGGTGATGGCGATCGGGGAAGAGTTCGATCACTCGGTGCTCGATGGACTCGCGGCTGAACTTGGCGGCACGGTGACACGGACGGACGAAGAACTGTGAAGGGGAGTCGAACTACATGAAGATTGGCATTTTAGGAGCAGGGAAAGTCGGACGGACGCTCGGGCGCAAGTTCGAAGATGTCGGCTATGAAGTGTTGTACGGGACGCGCTCGGAGCGCGAAGGGACGATGTCGCTCCAGGAAGTGGCGTCGAACGCGCAAATCTTGTTAATGACGACGCCGTTCGCGGCAGCGGTCGATTTGATTCAATCGCTCCGGGACTTGGACGACAAGATCGTCATCGACGTGACGAATCCGATTGCCAAAGAGTTTGACGCGATTGAGCGGCCGGAAGGGAAATCAGGGGCCGAACATCTGCAAGAACTCGCGCCGCACGTCCGCATCGTCAAGGCGTTCAACCAGACTGGCGTCGAGAACTTGGAGAACCCGAACATGTCGATGATGTTCATCGCCGGTGACGAGCAGGAATCGGTCCGGGCCGTCCAAGACCTCGCCTCGAAAATCGGTTTCGACGCCCATACGCTCCGTCACTTGAAACTAGCGCGAGAGCTCGAGTCGCTCGCTTGGCTATGGATTCATTACGCGACGAAAGAACGGAAGCACCGGAACTTCGCGTTTTACTTGAAAGAGAATAATTTCTGACGATCAAGACGGCCACGCGAGTGCGTGGCCGTCTTGCGTAGGTACACGTATAATAGGGATGAACACCAATTTCATTGTCGTAGGAGGATATACATGGGCTTCGCCATTTTGACATTTATCGTCGCGTTTATCCACGTGATCGCGGGAGCGGTCGTGTTACATAAATATCCGCAACATAAGTCGATTGCCATCAGTATGATTGTGCTCGGTTTCCTATATGGACTGTTGACGGTCGGATTTATCGTGTTATAGAAGAACATAGAAAAGACCGGTCAGACTTAGGCCTGACCGGTCTTTTCTGTCCCAAGCGGAGTCGCTTGGGATTTTCTTATGCCGATTTATCGTTGTTCTCTTTTTTGGCTTTTCGGGCAAGTGTTAAAATCTGATACACCTTGAAGAAGTCATACGCGGCTACGGCGATGATGAAGTACGTCCAGAAGCTGAAGCCGTACTCCTGCACCGAGTAGTAGGCGAGGACGGTGAACAGAATCCCGAACGAGAGACTGAACAAAAACATAACTTTTAAGTGTCGCGGCATCAATGCCACCTCATTTCTACATTAAGAATAATACGACCATGACGAGCGCGTTGTTGAACGCGTGAATCGCGATCGGTACGATCAAGCGACGCGTCTTGGCGTATGCGACCGTGAAGGCGAAGCTCATCGCCACGTAAACGAGAATCTTGTTGTCACCGTGAATGAGCGCGAATAAGAGCGAACTGACCGCGAAGGCAATCCAGAACCCGAAGCGGGCACTCAAGTTGCCGAACAAGATATGACGGAACAGAATCTCTTCCATGATTGGTCCGAGCAAGACGACCGAGAGCGTCATGACCGGGACGAGACGGACGATGTCCGCGATTTGCTCGGTGTTCTGGGAGCCCATGACGTCACCGGAGATCCACGTCTCAATCAAGTTGGCGACGATGACGAGCCCGTACTGCATGAGGATCCCGAGCCCGATCCATTTGACCGTGTCGTTCAGATTCGACTGGATGCCTTGCTGCTTATACAGCTTCAAGTCGGGCCAGAGCAAGAAGAGCGAGATGATGATCGTCAAGCTGAATCCGATGGCGAACCAGAGCCCGGTTGCCGTCGGCGTAATCCATTCCGGACGCACTCCGCTAATCAATACCGGAAAGAACTGAACAAACGCATACAGCAGAATCGGGATGATATGCCGAATCCGAAGGTTAGGCGCCATCGAAAAACGGGTATTTATCGATTGGTTTGAGTTTAGTGTAGCCAATTCAACACGTCCTTATTCCTAAGAGTCAACGTTCCTTTTCACCATTGTAACAAATAAGGTCTCTTGACCGCGAGTGGAAGCTTTTTTTTTGATGTTCCCGCTTGCATTTTCAGTCGTCTCATACTACACTAATCAGTGTTAGCACTCCTTTTTGATGAGTGCTAAAACTTACGATTCAACGATACATCATTCATATTCGGAGGAGGTTTTTTCTATGTTAAAACCACTAGGCGATCGCGTCATCATCGAAGTCGTGGAGAAAGAAGAAAAGACGATCGGAGGCATCGTGCTTCCTGACACGGCGAAAGAGAAGCCGCAACAAGGACGCGTCCTCGCAGTCGGTACAGGCCGCGTCACGGACCAAGGTGAGCGGATCGCGCTCGACGTCAAAGAAAATGATTTGGTCATCTACTCGAAGTACGCGGGTACCGAAGTGAAGCATGAAGGCAAAGAATACTTAATCGTTCGAGAGAGCGACATTCTCGCAATCGTAGGCTAAGACTCACCATTTTTCAAAAATCTTGTTTAGGGGGAAATGAACAATGGCAAAAGAAATCAAATTCTCAGAAGATGCACGTCATGCGATGCTTCGCGGTGTCGACGCACTCGCTGACGCGGTAAAAGTAACAATCGGACCGAAAGGACGTAACGTTGTCCTTGAGAAAAAGTTCGGCTCACCGCTCATCACGAATGACGGCGTGACGATCGCGAAAGAAATCGAACTCGAAGACCACTTCGAAAACATGGGCGCGAAGCTCGTTGCTGAAGTCGCCTCGAAGACGAACGAAGTCGCAGGGGACGGTACGACAACAGCGACAGTCCTCGCTCAAGCGATGATTCGTGAAGGTCTCAAGAACGTGACAGCGGGCGCAAACCCGATGATTCTTCGTAAAGGAATCGACAAAGCAGTTCGTCGTTCACTCGAAGAGTTGAAAGAAATCTCGAAACCAATCGAGTCGAAAGAAGCGATCGCCCAAGTCGCGGCCATCTCGGCAGCGGACGAAGAAGTCGGCGAGTTGATCGCTGAAGCGATGGAGCGTGTCGGCAACGATGGCGTCATCACGATTGAAGAATCACGCGGCTTCACGACAGAACTTGACGTCGTCGAAGGGATGCAGTTCGACCGTGGTTACTTGTCACCATACATGATCTCAGATTCAGACAAGATGGAAGCGGTGCTCGACAACCCGTTCATCTTGATCACCGATAAGAAAATCTCGAACATCCAAGAGATCATCCCAGTGCTTGAGCAAGTCGTACAACAAGGGAAACCAATCCTCATCGTTGCGGAAGACATCGAAGGCGATGCGCTCGCAACACTCGTCTTGAACAAGCTCCGCGGTACGTTCAACGCGGTCGCAGTCAAGGCACCAGGATTCGGCGATCGTCGTAAAGCGATGCTCGAAGACCTCGCGACGCTCACAGGCGGCCAAGTCATCACTGAAGACCTCGGCCTCGAGCTCAAGTCGGCAACGCTTCAACAGCTCGGACGCGCATCGAAAGTCGTCGTCACGAAAGACACGACAACGATCGTCGAAGGTGCTGGGGACGAAGCGGCAATCAAAGCACGCGTTCAAACGATTCGCAACCAAATCGAAGAGACATCATCTGACTTCGACCGTGAGAAACTCCAAGAGCGTCTTGCGAAACTTGCAGGCGGCGTAGCCGTCGTCAAAGTCGGCGCAGCGACAGAGACGGAACTTAAAGAACGTAAGCTCCGCATCGAAGACGCGCTCAACGCGACACGTGCAGCGGTCGAAGAAGGGATCGTCGCAGGTGGTGGTACGGCGTTCATTAACGTCATCCCAGCCGTTCGTGCGTTGCTTGCAGAAGTGACAGCGGATGAAGCGACAGGTGTCAAACTCGTCCTTCGTGCCCTCGAAGCACCGGTCCGTCAAATCGCGGAAAACGCGGGTGAAGAAGGTTCGGTCATCGTCGAGAAGCTCAAAAACGAGTCGGTCGGCATCGGCTACAACGCCGCAACTGGCGAGTACGTCGACATGATCGCACACGGAATCGTCGATCCGGCGAAAGTGACGCGTTCGGCGCTTCAAAACGCAGCATCTGTCTCAGCCATGTTCCTCACTACGGAAGCGGTCATTGCAGACAAGCCAGAACCAGCAGGAGCTGGCGGCGGCATGCCTGATATGGGCGGCATGGGTGGAATGGGCGGTATGATGTAAGTCATACGCTTTAACGAAAACCATTCATCAGCGAAAGCTGGTGGGTGGTTTTTTTGTCTTTGACATAGTTCATGTTACAGTCATAAAATTCTTGTTCAGCTTATTGGGGCCCATCAAGCCTCGCTCAGCTGAACAAAGGAGCCACCAAGTTCCCATCAACCCCCACTAAGCTGAACAAAGGAGCCGCCAAGTTCCCATCAAGCCTCACTAAGCTGAACAAAGGAGCCGCCAAGCTCCCATCAAGCCTCGCTCAGCTTAATAAAGGAGCCACCAATTTCCCATCAAGCCTCACTAAGCTGAACAAAGGAGCCGCCAAGTTCCCGTTAAGCCCCACTAAGCTGTACAAAGGAGCCATCAAGTTCCCATCAAGCTTCACTATGCTGAAAAAAGGAGCTACCAAGTTCCCAACAAGCCCCACTAAGCTGAGCCAAAATATCAGATACGTACTCACCTAATTGAGTTAATAACAAATGCAGTATGTTAGAGGAAATAAGAAGATTTTAAACTTTTGTGAGCCCAATGGTAAAATAATTGAGGGTATAATAGTCTTGCGTTGAGGGTTATGATTCGTGAAGAATAACATAGAAATAGGTAAGGGGAGCGGAAGATGAGGAAAGAGCTAATAGATGAGATTAGTATGGGCAGTGAAAGTATTACTGTCGAATTCAAAGAGGCGCATAATAAACTTCCGAAAAGTCTGTATGATACAGTTTGCTCTTTTTCAAATCGACAAGGGGGAAATATATATTTAGGAGTATCTGACGAAGGTGACATCACTGGCGTTGACCCTAAAGCAGTTGCACAAATGAAAAAAGATTTTGTAACAACCACTCAGTCAGCTCAAAAAATTGAACCGCCTCTCTACCTTGATATACAGGAGTATCAAATCGAGGATAAAACGATTTTGCATATTTTTGTACCGAGTAGTTCTCAAGTTCATCGCTTGAATCGTACAAAAATTTACGACCGGAATGAAGACGCTGATATCGACATTACACATAATACGATTCAAGTACAACAAATGTATAATCGAAAACAAGCTGATTATACTGAGAGAAAAATCTTCCCTCATGTGAACATGGAAGACTTAAGAATCGATTTGATTGAACAACTGAGGAAAACGGCATTAGCACAAGAATATTATAGGGCTTGGACAACGTTTGATCACCTTGAAATCCTTAAATCTTTAGGTATGTATAGTAAAGACTATACAACTGGTGAAGAAGGTTTTACTTTGGCAGCTGTCATCACATTTGGTAAAGACGAAGTCATTTCTGCCGTACTCCCGTATTTTAGAATTGATGCTCTAGTTAAAAAGAAAGACATAGAACGATACGACGATCGTGAGAATATAAGAACAAATTTGATTGAGAGCTATAGTCGATTGATGAGTTTTATTAAAAAGCATACATCTGACAAATTCCACCTTGAGGGTGATCAGCGAATTAATATCCGGGACATTTTGTTCAGGGAACTGATAGTGAATTTGCTTGTTCATCGGGAATATTCGAATGCTTTTGTATCGAAAATCACTGTCTACAAAGATCATTTAACTTTTGAGAATGCGAACAAACCGATTCACCCAGGTATCATCACTGAGGGAATGATTGCTCCCTATCCAAAAAATCCGACTATCGCCAGAGTTTTTAACATTTTAGGGTTGATTGATGAGTTAGGATCCGGTGTTAACAAAATATTTAAATACACGAAAATTATGTATGGATCCAGTCCTATCATCTCGAATCAGGATATCTTTAAAGTACAAATCGATGGTCAAGGAGATTTAGACGCAATGTTGAATCTGCTTCACTTAAGTGATTCTCAGAGAGCGCTAGTGCATTATTTAGAAAACGGTGAAGCGTATACGTCAAAATATCTTATGCAAGTGGTGGGGTTAAAAGACCCGGTAACTTTCAGAAAAAGTGTTTTAAATCCGTTAATTGAGCTACGACTCGTCAAGCGAACGATTCCAGAAAAGCCGACGAGCCCTAACCAAAAATACAAAATCAATAAAGACTATTTTTGAAAAAATCAAAATTGATTTTGAGCTAGCCTGAGAATTCAGTTCAATGCTGAATTATTAGGCTTTTTTATTTGTCATTCATAGACCTTGCACAAAATTGTTCATCACTTTCCAAAAACAGGAATGCTCTATTTCCGCTTTCCCTGATCTGTATTATGCTTAATCATGGAGAACATAGAGAGGAGTAACCGTATGCAACCAGGGCTACAAAAGAAAATAAAAGAAGCGACGTATTTGACGGCGGAGAAGGCATGGAGCTACCGTCCGATTTTACGTTACTTCTACATCCAACATGAACGGATGCGTGAATTTTTATATCCGGAAGAGATTTATGAGTATTTAAGTCAGTACATAGAATTCCAAGAATACACGATGGATGGGTTGCATCAAGATTTGGAGTCGCTCGTCAAATGGGGCAATTTGATTGCCAGTCAAGAGCACCGAAAGGCGAAGACGATTGAAGAATACAAAAAGAAAAGTTTCCGCTACCAATGCACGCCGTACACGGTCGAGTTCGAGCGGATGATGATCCAACTCGAGCAACTCGGTGACAGTTTCGGCGGCTCGCTCGAGAAGACACAGTTCGAGCGGCTCTATCACGTCCTCGACGCCATCGAAAAAGTAAACGGACAGTCCGATGCTGAATGCGCCCAGCTTTGGGAAGACGCGATGCTCTATTTCCGTCAAATTACGCAAAACACGTCGGACTATATCGCCTATATCCACAGTGAGAAAGTCGTCGACAAGATGAAAACGGAAGCGTTCCTCGTCTATAAGGACCGCTTCACGACGTATTTACGCGACTTCATCATCGCCTTGCAGCGAACGGCGATGCAAATTCAGGACTTGCTGACGTCGCTTACGACGCAGCGGCTCGATCCGTTCTTCCAACAAGTCGTTCGGCACCAACATCAGGCGTTCCGGTTTGAAGAAGATGACACGGACCCGATGGTTGACTTAGTCGAAAAATGGCGTAACTTGAGAGCGTGGTTCCTCGAGACGACACATGGCGAGAGTGAGTTTGAACGTTTGCAAGAACGGACGAATGAGGCCATCCGCCGCATCACTCGTATCGTGCAACGCATGAGCGAACGGCATCAACAATTTCGGAGCCGGCGCCGTGATTACGAGCATTTGGCAAAGTGGTTCGATGGGATCGAGACGATTGAAACGGCCCATGAGCTGTCCTCGGTCGTGTTCGGCGTGTTCCATACGCGTCATCTTTACGGGGACCACGTTCCGACCGACGATATGTACGTCGACGTGTGGGACGAGGCACCGATCGAGCACGAGACGAAACCACGAACGACGAAATTTAAAGAATCGACGAAAGCCGGGGCCATCATCGACCGATCTGACAAGATTGCGGAGATGCGCCGACTTCATTTGAAGCAACTCGAAGAAGAGAAAGAAGCGATCGAACGATACATCGAAGCAGGCGTCATCTCGATCAAGGCGCTCCCGGTCATCGAGCCGCACGTGCGAAAGCTGTTACTGTCGTGGCTCGGTAAAGCGATGGTACGGGATGACCGGGTCATCAAAACGGAGTACGGCCGCCGCGTGCGGGTGACGCTCGAGGAAGAGCGTGTCATCTTGCGGGCGACCGACGGGACACTTGAGATGCCGAACGTGGAATATTACTTCATCGATGAGGAAGTGACGTCATGAGTGAGGAAACAAAAATAGATGAACGGATGCAAGAGGCGCTTGGAATCCTCTTTGAACAGTTTTGGGTGTTGCGAGCGGAGCAACCGCCCGTCTACCAAAAAATCCGAGAACGTGAACATCAACTGAAACGTTACGTGACCGAGAAATTCGGCTTTGATTTGATCGTCCATCAACATTTCATCAAACTTGAGAAGCTCCCGGTCGACCCGAAGCCCTGGATGGGCATCCAAGCGTTCACCGAACCGATGGACTACGCAATTTTTTGTTGCGCGCTCGCATTTACAGAGAGCAAGTCGGTCGATGAGCAGTTCTTGCTGTCTCATATCACGGAAGACATCCAAGAGATGTACCCTGGCGACTTGCCGCTCGATTGGACGAACTATCGGCACCGTAAATCGCTCGTCCGCGCGCTCAAACAACTCGATGAGCTGAAATTGATTCGTGCGGTCGACGGGGACGTCGACTTGTTCGCGATGAGCGAGACGGAAGAAGTGTTGTACGAAGTGAGCGTCCATGCCCGCTATTTCATGCGGTCTTACCCAGAGGACTTATTCAATTACGAGACGATTCAAGACATCTTGACGAGCGAGTGGAGCCGTCAAAAAGAAGATGAGCGCCGGAAACGTGTGTATCGCAAGCTCATGTTCTCGCCAATCGTGTACCGGGAGTCCAAAGACGACCTGGACTTCGCCTATATCCGTAACTTCAGGAACCGGCTCGGAGATGAGTTCGAGAAGTTCACACCGTTCCGGTTAGAAGTGTTTAAAAATGCGGCCATGCTCGTCCTTCCTGACCAAAAACAGCGCTACACGTTGTTCCCGAATCAAAAAGGAATCACGGGCGTCGCCTTGCATGTGGCAAGTCATCTTCGGAAACTTGAACTGCCGGTCAACGAGATGGGTGAGATTCGGGTCACGTTGCCTGAATTCGAGCGAATCGTCGAGGCAGTCCAGCTTAAATGGGGACCGGGCTGGCCAAAACAATATCGTGAAGACACCCCGAAAAAAGTGGCGCTAGAACTCGTCTCGCTCCTGCGGGAATGGGAGTTCGGATACGTGGAGACCGATTCAGGGATCCTTGTCATCCAGTCGGGGTTCGGTCGCACCGTCGGGATTTATCCAGAAAAATTTGAAGAGGAGTTGGCGAAATGAGGGCGCAGAATCGCTGGCAAATGAACCGGGCAGGCTTGCTTAATTTTTGGTATTACACAGAAGAGACGTTCGATTTCTCGGATGGGAAGCTGTTGCTTCGAGGGAGTAACGGATCAGGGAAATCCGTGACGATGCAGAGCTTCCTGCCCGTGTTACTTGACGGGAAGAAGTCACCGGACCGGCTCGACCCGTTCGGTTCGAGGGCACGTAAGATGGAAGACTATTTACTCGGCGAGAAAGAAGTCGTCGACCGGGAAGAGCGGACGGGCTACTTGTTCATCGAATACAAGAAGGCCGAGACGAATCAATACGTGACGACCGGGATCGGACTTCAAGCGAAGCGTGGGAAGCCCCTCAAATTCTGGGGATTCGTCATCACGGACAACCGCCGCATTAACATCGACATCGAGTTGTATAAACTCGACCGCCAAGGGACACAGACGAGTAAAATCCCGTACTCACGGGTCGAGCTCGAACGGGTCATCGGGGATGGGGGAAAAGTCGTGACGACGCAAGGCGAGTATATGCAGCTCGTCAACAAACACGTCTTCGGCTTCGAGTCGATCGATGCCTATGAAGAGTTGATCAAGTTGCTCATCCAGTTGCGGAGCCCGAAACTGTCGAAAGACTTCAGGCCGACCGTCATCTACGAAATTCTCGAGGCGGCGTTGCCACCGTTGTCAGATGACGACTTACGCCATTTGTCCGACACGATCGAACAGATGGATCAGACGAAGCAACAACTCGAGCAGCTCGAGCGTGAACTCATCGCGCTTCAGAAATTGAGCCGCACTTACGATGCGTACAATGAGCGGCATGTGGCCGACCTCGCCGTCGAGTACCGGATGGCGACCGAACGAGAGACGACGGAAGCGCAAGAGCTTGAGGATTTACGTGAACTCCAGACGTCAAGGGCGCATGAGGTCGAGACGCTGAAACAATTGATTCAACAGCTCGACCAAGACAAAGCGACGGCCGAGCGTCAGCGTCAACGCTTGGCGTCCCATAAAGTTTGGAACTTAGAAGCCGAGTTGAAGAAAGAGGTAGAGACGTTACAGCACATCACGGCTGATTATCGACGGCAGGACGAGCGACGCGCGAAGACCGCTCAAAAAATCTATGACGCCAAACAGCGGCAAGCCGAAGAACAGGTTGTCCATCGCACGACACTCCAAACAATCGATGACTTGATTGATGATATGGCGTACGACGCAGAACAGGCGGCGTTCGACCGTCATGAGTTGAATGTCGCCGATTATCGTCGCTTAAACCTTGACTTCGATTTCCTGACGTGGAAACACGAAGTAGGGGAGCACGCGGAACGGCTCGGCAAAGTGGCGGAAGGGATGCGCGCGCTCGAAGAGACAAAACGGAAACTTCAAACGGAAAACAAGCAACTCGCCGACGAGCAACAAGCGCGTGATCAGAAAAAACACGAGCAGAGCGATTGGCAAAAGACGTTCGACCAAGACTTGGAGCGTCATCTCGCAGACGTATATCGGTGGACCGAGGAGCATCCTCAGTTTGGCGTCGAAGGAGAGACGGTCGGGCAAATCGAGCGCACGCTTCGAAACGACTATGACCCGTCAACGTATGAGGATGTGTTGCGTCTCGTTCGACCGAACGTGGTCGGTTACCAGAACCGGCTACGTGAAAAAGCGGCCTCGAAGAAAGCGGCCGAACGCGTGATCGATACGAACATTCAAAACATGGAGACCTCGCTTGCCGAGTGGAGAAGGAAGACCGATCCCGAACCGGACATCGACCCGATGACGAGAGCGTCCCGGGAACAGATGCGAGCCGACGGCGTCGTGTTCGCTCCGTTATATGCAGTCGTCGAGTTCTTGGACGGGGTGGAGGAAGACGTTCAAAAACGGATTGAAGCCGCGCTCATGGACAGCGGGATGTTAGACGCTCTCGTCACCGAGGCGGACGTCACATACGACCGGGTCTTGTTGCCGGCGCCACAGATGATGGCGCATACGTTGGCCGATTATTTGAAACCGAGCCCAGGGGATACGGGGATTGCTTCGGACCGAATCGACGACGTGCTCCGCAGTATCCTCATCGGTGATGGCGAGACGTCCATCGGAGAAGACGGGACGTATCGGCTCGGTCAATTGAGCGGACATGCGGTACCGGTCGAACACGTCCGTTTCCTTGGGCGAACTGCCCGTCAACGATATCGGGAAGCGAAGATTGAACAGTTACAGCACGAAATCGAACAACTTCAACTCGAGCGCGTGACGCTACGTGGTGAGCAGGCGGAGTTGGGTCAACACATCCAATCGGCTGACGCGGCGTGGGAGGCATTCCCGTCCGACCGGGATTTGCGGATGAGTCATCAAGAAATCCAAAAGATCAGATTTGAAATCGAGAGTTTGGAGCGACGTTGCCGTCAAATCGAAGACATGTTGAAACAGACGAGTGAGCGGTTCAACGTGTTGAAGCGTGAAGTATATACATTGGCTGAACCGTTCGAACTAGAAAAGACGCAAGCCGCGTTTGAACAAGCGAAGCGGGCGATGGGGAGCTATAAAGATTTACTACTCGACACACATCGGGAGCACGACAACGCGGTCGCCTCGAACAAACGGCTCGACACGATGGAGGCGGCCCTGGCGGAAGCGGAAGAAGACATTCTCGAACTCATGGGTGAATTGAATGAACTCGAGGACAAAATGGTCCGGGTTCAAAAAAATATTGCACAAATCGAGGACCAACTGGCGAGAGAGGGCGCTGACGACATCCGTCAACAAATCCAAAACGTCCAAGCTGAATTGGCAAGAATTGAACATGAACGGAGCCAATCGTTACAGCTCGTCGCGACGCGCCAAGCGCAACTTGATGCGGACGCGAACAAGTTGCACGAGAAGCAGCATAGCCACACGTTGTCAAAACAGATGCGGCAAGCATGGGAGACGGCCCTGAAAGCGGAGTGGAAACGAGGAATCGTCTCACTCGACGTGGACGGGAGTGATCCCGAAACGTTGTCCCGAACGGTTGAAGCGGTGTACGGGAAACGACTCACGAACAGCGCCTCAAAAGCCGACGAACATCTATCGAAAGCGTTCATCGACCAGCAAAATGATTTGATGGAATACCGAATGCGTAACTTCACCGAAGAACTACCGCTTGAAGCGTGGATGCAGGGCGTCGATGAGCGGTTCAGACGAGAAGTCGAGATGTGGCAACAGAAGACGACGCGTCGCATCATCTCGCTCGATTTGCGGGGCCAACAGGCGAGCCCGCAAGCGGTCAAACGAACGGTCGAGGAAGAGTTCGCACGCCAAGAGAGCATCTTGAACGAGAGTGACAAGGAACTATATGAAGAGATCCTCTTCAAATCGGTCGGGACGAAACTTCGCTCTCGAATCCGCCGGGCCGAAGAATGGACCGGGAAAATGAATGAGTTGATGGAGAGCCGGAATACGTCATCGGGACTTACGTTCTCAATCAAATGGCGGCCGCGTACGGCGGAGAGCGAGGAAGAGCTCGACACGAAAGACTTGGTCCACATCTTGAAACAAGATGCGAAGCTGTTGAAGGACGAGGATTTCGAACGGATTACGGCCCACTTCCGGTCGAAACTGAGTAAGGCGAAGCGGATGATTAAAGAAGACGGCAAAGGACAGACGCTCCTGCAAGTGCTCCGTGAAGTGCTCGATTACCGGAAGTGGTTCTCATTCGTCTTGTACTTCGATCGAACGAATGAACCGAAACGCGAGTTGACGAACAATAAATTCGATAAGTTCAGCGGCGGGGAGAAAGCGATGGCGATGTACATCCCTCTCTTCACAGCGTGTTACTCCCGATATAAAGAAGCGGCCGATACGGCGCCGTATATCATCTCGCTCGACGAGGCGTTCGCAGGAGTTGACGAGAACAATATCCGTGAGATGTTCGAGATTGTGGAGCAACTCGGCTTCGACTACATTATGAACTCGCAAATCCTGTGGGGCGATTACGACACGATTTCGTCGCTGTCGATCTGTGAGCTGTTGCGTCCGAAAAACGCCGACTACGTCACCGTCCTCCATTACGTGTGGGACGGCGAGAAACGGCATGCGAAAGAAGAGACGTTGTTATGAAGCCGTTAGTCGACGAAGCCGTACGCTACTTCAAAGCGTCGACCGGCTTCTCGCGTCTGTTTGAACAGTTCCGGAAGAAGTATGCCTCGCTCGGAAAAGTCGGTGGATCGGTTTCGATTCAATCATTTAGACATGATGAACTTGAAGCGATTGCCCGCTTTTTTGGAGACGAGGTCGCGACGCTCAGATTGAAGAAGACGGTGACGCTCCGAGCGTTCGAGAAGAAACTGCAGACGACCAAGTTTGAAGGCGTGACGTTGCTCGAGTTGCTTGAGGCGTATTTCGGAGAAGCGCTCGTGACGAAACAAGAAGCCCTTGCCCAAATGGAAGGACAGCGAGCGGAGCGGTTTCGTGAGCTCAAGCGGACGTATCCGAGCCTCACGTTTTGGTTCACTTATTTAGAGCGGCGTACGGCAGACACGCACTGGATCAATCGGATGGTTGAGACCGATGGATTTGACGTGTCTTGCGAGCAACTGGCGCAAGCGATGGAACGGTTGCCGCTCGATTATGAGCGGTTGCCGGTGTTTGGACAACGCATCCTCGGCAATCCGCATGCGTTCGACCGGACGAACGAGTTAGGGCGGCTCTTGATTCACGCACTGCACGTCAAACGGGGGCAAGGGGGTCCGCCGCCGAGCGATACGGAGCGGGTGAACGAACTGTTACTGGAATTTAAGTTGTTACGGGACGACATTACCAATTTTGTGACGTGTGCGAATATGATGGCGGAGCGTGAGGGAACGGAGCATCCAATGTGGCACGGAGCGGCATGGATGCATAGCGTCTTGAACGTTCCGATGCGTGAGCTGTTGAACGTGGACTGGGTGAGACCAAGCCGAGGACATACCGTCTGGATCGTCGAGAACTCCGGTGTGTTCTCAAGCTTACTCGATGACGTGCCGGATGCACCGCTCGTCTGTACACACGGTCAGTTCAAACTCGCGGCCTATCGCTTACTCGATATGCTTGTCGCATCGGGTTGTCAGTTGAAATATGCCGGAGACTTTGACCCGGAAGGATTGCAGATGGCGGCACGGTTGAAAGAACGTTACGGCGACAAGCTCGATTATTGGTGCATGGACTTGGAGAGTTATGTTGCGTCTGAGCCGAGTGTTGAGTTGGCTGAGGAACGATTGGTGAAGCTAGAACGGGTGACGGACGTGGAGTTGCAAGACGTGGTGGAAGAGATGAAGCGGCGAGGGAGAGCGGGGTATCAGGAAGCGTTGATGGAGAAAATGGTATCTACACTAAATATGAAGAAGGAGTAAACTATGATTATTTACAACGAACCTAAAAGTATTTTTGTTGAACATATTTTAGAAAAAGAAATTAGTTATATTCTTAGTAAGAACATTGAAGAAAAGATGAATCGACGCGTTAGTGCTTCCGAAATGACCTCATGGGAAAATTCACTTTCAGAAATGATGCGAGTCATTCGAGGAAAATCAATACCTGATGACGTAAATATTCTACTTGAGTTTAATTTGCCATCAACTCAAAAGCGAATTGACTTTATTATTGCGGGGAAAGACGAAGATGGTCAGAAGAATGCAGTTATTGTAGAACTAAAGCAATGGACGAAGGCGGAACTTGCTGACGGAGATGGTATTGTCCAAACTGCATTTCGCGGAAGAACCCAATCGACAGTCCACCCTTCTTATCAAGCTTTATCGTATCGACGGTACTTAGAAAATTATCTCGAATCGGTAGATCCGACCGAGTCTGATATAACGCTTGATTCATGTGCTTATTTACATAATTATATTCGCTCAAGAAAAAATGAAGCTGAACCTTTATTAAATGATAGATACAGTCACTACTATAAAGAAGCACCAATTTATTTCAAAATGGATGATTTGCGCTTAGCTGCTTACGTCACAAAACGAGTAGGGGCTGGTAAAGGCGCAGACATTGCTAAGGAAATTGAGACCGGAAAACTGAGACCTTCAAAAAAATTAGTAGAGACGTTAAATCTGATGTTTGAAGGGAATGAAGAGTTCATATTATTGGATGAACAAAAAGTGGCCTATGAACAGATTTTAACGATCTATACTGAGCACGTGTTACATACGGACGAGAAGCACGTTGTCTTAATTAAAGGGGGACCGGGAACGGGTAAATCTGTAATCGGTTTAAATGCTCTAAAGGCACTCGTGAATGAACAGGCATTAGTCGAGTACATTACGCCGAATGCAGCTTTCCGAGAAGTTTTACGGAAAAAATTAGTAAGACAAAAAAGTATGATTGAAATTCGAGATATGTTTAAAGGTTCGGGTTCTTACGTGGATACTCAAATAAATAAAATTGACGTATTAGTTTGTGATGAGGCACACCGTTTGAAAAATCATGGACATATGCAACGGAAAATTGCAGGAGAGAATCAAGCGACTCAAATTATTCGGAGTGCGAAAATGAGTGTCTTCTTCATTGACGATGAGCAAATGATTTCAAAGAAAGACGTTGGATCATATACGTTAATCAAAGAAGAAGCTAAGAGACAAGACGCTATTATTCATGAATTAACACTAGATTCTCAATTTCGATGTGGCGGGTCAGGTAACTACATCCAATGGTTAAGCGAACTTTTTAATAATGAAACAACGACTGAATTAGATGGATCATATGATATTCGAGTGTTGGATTCGCCACAACAATTGATGGATGAGGTTGTATCAAAACGTGATGGTCGTGTGACTGCAGGCTATGCATGGAGTTGGACGAAAGAACGAATAGATGGACAACTTGTTCCAGATGTTCAGATTCCTGAACATGATTTTGCAATGGCATGGAATGATGCAAAACGTCTGGACTGGGCCATTCATCCAGATGGAAGAGAACAAATTGGATGCATCCATACAGTACAAGGATTAGAAATGACATACGCAGGTGTGATTATCGGACCGGATTTAGGATATGATCCACAATCAAGACAATTGATTGTGCGACGGGAAGAATTCAAAGATAGCGGGGCAAGACCTGCAAAACCGAAGAAGAATGAAGTGGACGCTCTTGAAAAACTCGTGAAAAATACGTATCGAACATTAATGACTCGTGGGATGAAGGGCTGTTACGTGTATTGTTGCGATCCTGAATTGCAAAAGTATATGAAGCAGCGAATAGATTCTACTAGCCATGAATACAAAAGTGTAACTAGAGGAATCTGACTCTAGTTACACTTTCGTTTCGGTTATGAATTTACATTGATCAATTAAGTAAACGTAAACGGGTCGTGTTAATGCCTTCAACATTTCTTTGTTAATGTTGGTGTTTTTAGAAAGCAACAAAATGTATCGACCATCACCGTTTGGAGATTCTGAGTAGTAATCAACAACACCTAATGGATTAAATACATGCTTTAGCTGACGACCGTGGCTCAATTCATACTCACGAACAAGTTGTTCGAATTCCTCAGGATTAATTCGAGAACTACTTTCAAGTTCACTTAAAGGATTGAATTCAAATTGTCCGATGAGTTTAGGGTAATCAACTAAAATCATACGTTGTCGATCTAATTGTTCGAGCTTAGCATTCTTAATTTGATGAAGCGATTTAACCGATGCATTCAATTTATTTAATGTCTTAGAATTAGTGGTATTCATATTGGATTGAAGTTGGAAGATTTGATCGTACAGCTGATTAGTTTGTTCTTCTAAAGACTGGCTAATAAACTGTCTCAATTTGACCGTGTATAGATTCTTCTTTTCTTCTAAAGGTTTTACTTCATCCGTAATATATTTTGTCAAAAAGTTTATAACGTTCTCTCCATAATTAGCTTCATCAATTGTAGTCAAACTTAAAAGATTACTTGTATACAACCAATTATTACTCAATTGAATCAAAGTCCCGTCGCTCTTTTCTCCAATTGTTAAAACGGTATCATTCATTGTTTCTTCCTTACTATTTTTAAATCCAATCCGGAACATCCAGATATTTTTCAAATCAAGTAGATTGTTATCAAACGTATATTTTTGAGCAGGTAATCGAATTGCAGGTGTTTCTACGTAATCTAACATCCATCTATATAGAAAGTGAGTTTTTGTAATCCGAGACAGATCATCCAATTCTTCTTGATTGAAAACTGAGAAAGGTGTGTCTATTGACCAATCAATACTTTCTTTATAATTTTTCTTGAAAGACGGTGGTAAATAATTAACTAGAAAGTAGTTTTCGTTTTCATCAACCACAACGTTTTCTTGTTTCAGTGCTTGAATTATAAAATTTTGGTGGAGGTTAAGAGGTATTTGGTTTACTTCTGAGCAAACTAAATCCTTTTTTATCTTTTGTAAATCATAGTTTGAAGTCAAGTAGTTCCATTGATCGGCAGAGTACTTAAGTTTTAGCTGTTCGTCAGTTAGCTGCTTATCGAGCTCGTCTACAAAGTCGGATAGACTTTTTCGGGACACAACAGTATCTTCCATAATGCGACTTAATGAAAAATCATTTCCTAACACATCGCCTAAGAAATCATAGACACTGTTCTGTCCTAAACTCGATTTCATAGACTCTAGCTTCTCAAAAAGTTTTGTCAGAACATAACCTTCACGTGTGTTATTTGCGACCATATTCACAATTAATACATCGTTCTGTTGGCCAATGCGATGTATTCGGCCCATACGTTGTTCCAATTTGTTAGGATTCCAAGGAATGTCATAATTCACAAGTTGATTACAGAATTGAAGGTTAATTGACTCTCCGCCAGCGTCAGTTGCGATCATGATTTGAGCATCTTTTTTGAAGTACTCAATTTGTGTTAAACGCTCTTTCATCGATTGGCTACCTTGTAAGATTGCGATGTGATCAACATGGAATGATAGACGTTTTTTCAAAAAGGTTAAGGTGTCGACAGATTCAGTGAAAATCAATAACTTCTCCTTTTGATTTAATAAACCATCTACGCCTAGTAATAGATCTTCTAATTCAATATATTTTCGTTCGGTATGATATCGACGAAATTGTTTAATTTCTGAAATTAGCTCTTGAACGATATTGAGTTCTTCTTGGATGCGATTCCTGTCAACAGATTCAATAATGTCGTCAACTAATTCCTCGGCTGAATTAAGCGTAAATTCGTCCTCACTTTTTTGTTGATATGTTTTTACGACATTTGTCATTCGTTTTTTTCGATCGCGTTCATTTAATTCTAAATAGAACGTTAATTTTTGAAGTCGTCTGTCTAAAGACTGTTCAATCGCAAACATCGATGAACTTAATCGCCGTTGTAAAATCATGAGTGCGAAAGTTGTGGCATTTTGTTTGTTTGCCAAAGCTTTATCATAGTAATCAGTCACGTAAGATGTCACAGTATTGTACAATTTAAGCTCTTCCTGACTTAACTCGTATTGAATTGTTTTTGTTAGTCTTTTAGGAAATATACTTTTTCCGTTCAAATCAACCATGTCTTCTTTTAGTCGCCGAACAATGTACGGATTACTTGTTTGATTAAGTGCTTCTTCACTTAAAGCATCATGAAAAACGATTGGGTCAAGCAATTTTAAAAGTAGTCTATAATTTTGTGCATCACCTTTGTGGGGCGTGGCTGTTAGTAATAGAGCGTGAGGGGTACGTTGAAGTAATTTTTCACCTAACGCATATAATTTAGTTTTCACAGTTTTTTTGCTATTTGTTTGATAGGCAGCCATTTTATGTGCCTCATCAATGATGACTAAATCAAAATCTGCTTCTAGTATTAACTTTTGAATATCTTCACGAGCTGCCCAGTTTAAAGAAGTTAAACAATGAGAGTGCTTCATAAAAGAATTTACTTTTTCAGTCGTTAAAGTAGATCGAGAAATGATAGTGAATGCTTCATTAAACTTTTCGCTCATTTCTTGTTGCCACTGTGTAAGGACAAGAGGTGGTGCTAAGATCAATACACGCTTAAGATGATGACGAATCGTCAGCTCTTTTAAAAGCATCCCCGACATAATTGTCTTACCTGCTCCAGGGTCATCGGCAAGCAAGAAGCGGACCGGAGTTGCTTCTAAAAACTGTTTATAAACAGCTTCAATTTGGTGAGGAAATGGCAATATGTTCTTAAAGTGTGATAAGTAATTTTCTTTAGCAAGGTCTTCGCCTTTTAACAAATGATAGCTTAATAAGGGAAGAATATCAGACCATTTTTCAGGTATATGTCCAGATGGGGATTGGTCAATTCCAAGTAGCGAATCGTTGCTTACGAGTTGATGATAGTAACGATTAGTTTGGACACCGATTGCTTGTAAAGAATGATATTGTTCTCCGTATGGCTCACACTTCATTAACTTTATTGGTTCTTCAAATAGTGGGATTTTAATAATTGTTCCGATTTGTATCGTCATAATACCCTCCAACGAAAAAAGTCTTCTACAGTTAACTGTAAAAGACTTTTTATGCACGTTCAATGATGGTATCTCGAATAGTAGGAATAACTCGATAATTTTCTTCTTTCACATCTGAAATTGTAACATCATAGTGAAAAGGGAAGAAAATCGAATTGTATTCGAGCGTTTCTTTCGAAATGGAAGAATTGTTTGCAGATTGCATTAACACTTCGATCATTAGAGCAATATGAAATTTGAAATCAATCTCATGGATAACCTTAGAATAAACGCCAATCTTAGGACGATCAATTAAATTCCAATAATGTAAAGTAGATAAAACAGAAGCAACAGCTACTTCAACCCGACGTCTGTTTCCGTATATTGATTTTAAATAGTGCTGAACTTGACGAGTTGTCACATGTTCATGAAGGCGAAATTGTTTTCCAATGTATTCTACAGTATCTCTAAAAAACGGATAAGCGAGACATGACAAAGCATAATAGTAAAAAGCTTGATTGGAAATAGAGAAAGATTGAAAGCGAAAAAGAGATTCGTCATCTTGATTGGATAGTGTACGATTCAAGATACTTTTAATTTGATCTTTTGTTTCTTTCCCTTTTATGAACAGCGTTAAGTCTTCATCCAATGTATATGTTGGGTCTTGTCTCATATGAATAAAAAATTGAACATATTCAGGACGTATAGGTTTAATGAAGCCAATCGGATTCATAAAGAGCCTCTCTTTCTATCACTCGCGTATTAGTTGAACAAACGGAACGATTACCTCTTCAATGTGAATGCCTCCATGCGTCACGACACGTTCATTTTTCGTGACAAACGCTGAATGACCGCTCGCAAGTAACGGATAGATTGTAGGTGGGAGACCTGAGGAATTCCATTCAATTGAAGATGAGTGTTCTACGTGAGTTCGTTCTCGAATTAACATAGTATCATAATTTCGAACGCGCTGCCCTTTTGTGTTCGCAAGAATTCCTTCATTAATCCGTCCAGTTCCAGTAGCTTCAATATGACCGTGGTCAGCTGTAAGATAAATTTCGTATCCTGATTGATGTAAATCCTGAAGCAAAGATAGAAGGTATCCTCCTTGCAGCCAAAGTTGAGTTTCTCGAAAGACTGAAACAAGTCCTTGTATTGCACTATGCATGAATCGATCAATCACATCAATGACACAACCGTATACGCGGGCATAAGGAGAACGAAGACTGAGGATGGATTCTGTTGTATACTCTTCAATTCCAAGACCGCGTTGATAAAAAATTTCATTTTGTTGATAGCCATCTTCGATCCAAAAAGATTTCCATAGTTGAGCTTCTTTGTTTGTCGTTGAAAAGCTATCTGCAAATGCACGAGGCTCTTTACCGGAAAAAATAGCTTGTCGCGAAACATTTGTTAGGGTAGGTACCCACGAGAAAACACTGTGTTCTTCAAACGACCATCCTTTTTTTAATAAAGTTGGTTTTATGACTTCCCACATCGTAAAACTCATTCCATCCATCACAATTAACGCAATTTTATCTGCTGAAGATTTTGAAAGGAAATGAGGAATTTGATGAGACAATTTTGGCGATGGCACACTTGGTAAAGAGCGCAAAGATTCGAAACTGGACACTAGCCAATCTTCAAATTGAGAGTTTGCCGTTCTAATATTCTCCACAGTTTCAACGGGGAGCGAAAGATCATTTAAGAGATAAGAAGCACGTGTTTGACCGATTTGTTTTCCATACGTCTTCCAATCATTTAACGTAAATGATTGATAATTTGAAACCGGTAATTCAACAAGTGGAATCATATCTGCAGTTTGTTTGCTTTGTTCTACTAGGAGCGATTGAATCTCAACTGGGTATCTTTTTTTGTTCTC
The DNA here is from genome assembly GCF_018617975.1 of Exiguobacterium sp. s21. Lineage (NCBI taxonomy): Bacteria > Bacillati > Bacillota > Bacilli > Caryophanales > Exiguobacterium > Exiguobacterium sp. s21. The sequence goes on from NZ_JACSLF010000009.1 coordinate 40,117, forward strand.
TACTGGCAATTTTGTCAACTGGTCCATAATCTCAGGTCGTAGATAAAAAGATAGTCCGGGAAAAGTAACTTCGTAAAAAGATGAATTCTCTCTTTGCAACATGTCGTATTGAGTAACATCATTCATAAATTGTTGATTTAGCAACTTACGCAACTTGATTTGAGACTCAAACAATTCTTGATGAGATGTCCAGAGTGGTGATAAAGAGTGAGCTTCCTTCAAGAATGTTTTGAATTGAGCTGGAAAGCCTCCACGAGATTCATAGCATGATGCTACATATGCATAGAATTCATACGGATGACTAAAATATCGTTTTAAATCAATATCGTACAGCTTGTTGAATAAATAGATCATCGACTCTTCATAAGATTGCATCGTTTTAGGCATGTATGCATGCGCATCTAATAATTGAAGTAATTCCTCGCTATTAAATTGCTGTAAAGCAGATTCATTTAAATGAGGAAAAAGTAGTCCCCAAGTAATAGTAACTTGAAGACTACTTTTTAAAATATCAAAAGGCACAGAAGAAAAATCCTGAGAAATGACTAAAAGGAACGTTCCCTTTTGGTTGCTCAAACGAAATGTTTCATAGGCAAGTCGAATTGCTATCGGATCGTCTGCCACATGAATGGTATAACCTAGATTGGTTACCACATTTCGAAAAGAAGGTGAGTTAAATAACTGATTCATGTCTCGAACGACATAATACGGATTAGATTGAAGCAGAAATGACTGTATGCGATGCAAGTCATTCATCATTTCTTTCATCTCCTATCATAGCCCTAGCTTAATTTGGGCGTTGTCGAAGTACATAAGAAGTTTGTCATCTTCTTGAATAACGGTTTCAGGCAGACGGTTCCCAATGTCGACAATCGTTTGATAGTCTTTTTCGCTCCATGCTTTTTTAAAGCCAGCTCGAATTGCTTCGGTACGGAATTCTTTTAGTTTCTTTTTTGATTTCGTCATTTCATCGACGTAAAGATTAAATTCACGCAAAAGAGATTTTTCACGAAGTTTCTCAAGGTCAGCTTGTTTATTTGGATCAGGAACGTACCAACGATTCATCGCTTTTTGTCTTAACTTCTCATCATTTGATTCAAACCCTCTTAAGTCTGGATAGTTTCTCCGGAAGTAGGAAACAATTTGTGATGGTACTTCTAGTTGGTTGTCATAACGTAAGAAATTTTGAGCTAACAAGTCATCTAATTCTGGTAATTTTTCATGTTTTGCTAGATGCTGAATTTCCTTCATGAACTTAGTGTGAAGGTCCTGACGAGTTTGGGGGGTTTTTAATAATTGTTGACGCAACCACTCAATAGCACTGTTTTCATCTGATACAAACAAAGTAAGTTGAAAAATTTCTTTAAATTTCGCTCTGGTTTTGTCATACTCAGCTACTTGTGATTCTAAAAAAGCCATTCCATCTCTCATAAGATATCGATTGGAAATACCGAGTTGAAAATCTCCTGATGAGATTGGAACAGGAAGACCATTTTGTACATGATATGCTACCATTCTATCAAACAGAATACGTGGGGTTCGTTCAGGTATTAAAAATTCAAGATTGTTTTCATTTAAAACTATTGGTAATCTTTCTAAATATTGATTAACAAATAACCATGCGGATTCTTCAGAGTTTGAATTTAACATAATATTTTTTGAATCTTCATTGGATGGTTTATATGCCGAAATAACCAAATCTTGTTTGACTGCAACAGTGGAAGTTACAGTTTTAAAACTTCCTTGTTTTTTATCAAGGGCCGAGACGTTCGCGACTATAAAACCCGATTTTTGAAGAGAATATTGAATTGAATTCCAAATACTTGACTTAGAATTACTAAACTCGATTGTTATCCACCTTTGTGGTTTCAATACTCGAAATAATTCATTTAGTGCTCCTGTCATCAATTGTTCATACTCTGGTAAATGTTTTTTTTGAGAATTGTTTATTATTGCTTCAGTAGTTGAATCGGTGTAAAGGTTCATAAATGATTCCCAGATATAATTTAACTCTGAATACATTAGGTTAGCTCCAAAAGGGGGATCAATAAAAATGTAGTCAATAGAATTTGATTCAATATTTCTTAAATCTAATGCAGACTGATTTGTAATAATATTTTTATTATCCTTTGGAATAGTATTAACTATTGATTTTAATTTACTATTAAAGGCATTAGTTACGGGGCGCTCACCATTAACACTTGGTGCATAAAGAGTACCTGTTACAGCTCCAAAAGAGAATATACCGCCTTCATTTAGTAACCGAGAAATATTCACTTTGACCATCCTTGTGGAGTAAGATAAGCTACTGCGTAATATTCCTAGATATGTTGATTGGTACGGACTGTTTTTTATTTTATCAAGTATATAAGAGATTACCAATAAATTTCTTTTTGTAAAATAATGATGTGTATGAGTCATACCTAATTTATCATTTCTACGTGATTCATCGCCTTCTATCATTCTTGATGTAGGAATTTGTAAGTCATAATCTAGTAAATGTATAGAATTTATTAGACTAAAATCGGATTCGTCAGGAATTTTATTATAGCTCTTGCCGTTATAGCTATAATTAATTAATACGAGTTTCTGTGATGCTTTTTTAATATTTTTTTTCAAAACTTCATCGTATTCTTCTGTATAAGCATAATTTAAAATTCTTTTCTTAAGTTCTGCTGTGCAGACAGGACAATTAAATACATCTCTAACTTTCTTTTCGTTTTTATCAACAGCTGTTTCAAAAAAATTAAATATTGAGTTACACTGAGGACATTCAAAGTTATCGCTCCAAACCGCATAATTAATTTTTCCAATGATTTGCTTTCCGTTTAGAACGTCTGTAGTTGTGAATAGTTTATCAAACATATTAGAAATATCCTTGAGTAATTTTTCAGACTCAAGCATGAAATTATATGTGTCTATTTCCCGGTTATAATTAGAAGATATAAGTGCTGCTGTAGGCGATAAATCATTCAAAATCACAGTACGTTTTCCCAGTCTGTACTGATGATTTTCATCAGAAACTACATCGCTAGAATCAATACTGAATCCTAGTGATTCTACTTCTTTTCGACTTCCGCATAAATAACCGGCTACTCCAGTCATGCCTGTACCAGAAAAAACGTCCAGTACAACATCACCAGGATTAGTATAATGCAATAAATATTTCATGATAGCTTTATGAGGTACTTTAGTATGATAGCTATGCGCATTGTAAATTGCACCACTCTTACCAATGCTTACATCACTAAAATAAGGTTCTACATTTTTAAAAGTAGAGTCTGTTTTTTCTGTTAGTTCATGAATCCATGGGTTAGGACAGGCAGTATAATAAGGTGGATCAGAGAGAGCGACAATATCTTCATCCTCACCAATTGGGAACCCTTCAATTTGTTTTAACTCAGGTAATTTTTTACGTAGTTCTTCTCTAAAATACTCTCTTCTTTCGTCATCATTTTTAAATGTCAAACCGAGACAAACGACAGAGTCGTCGCTTGCCTCGTTTCCAGTAGAAAATGATAATTGTTCGTGTTCAGACATCATAATTCTCCTTTACTTCTTCAACAATACGCGAATACTTTGTGATGATTGGTTCCCAATCTTTTCACGCAATAATTGATCAAATTGATTTTTCATTTCGGTAATGGTAAGTGGACTACCGTGTGCCATCATGTTTTCAAAATCTTCTAATGTGAATTCAACTTTTGTAATTCCTGAAAGTAACTCACTCACTGTTTGCAAAAACGAAATTTCAATTGGGGATTGTAATTTATGAGACGAAATAAAATCCTGAATTTGTTTTTGCTGTGTTTCTTTGAGTAATGAAACGTTTTGTTGAATGTCTTGCGATGACAGGGTTTTAGCGAGTTCTTCAATCCAATGATCATAGAGAGTTTGAAGATTTTCTTCGGCTTGAGTTAAAGTTCGTTTGTTAATATGCTCCTCTTGATTTATTCGATACTTACAATTACATAATGGATTTCTTTGTAATTGTTCCTCAGTTGCTTCATAGCAAGGGATCAAATTCATTAGCTGTTGCTTCCAGTGATTTAATTGAGCACTTTGATAGATAGAAATCCGTTCCGCTAATGACTCTAGATCTCGAAGTCTTTGATCGTTTAACAAGTTCTGTTTTAGAGCATTTTCAGTAGCTGTAAGTCGTACTTTTGAATGTGCTGATAAATACTTTTGAATATAGGCTTCTTTCAATTGTTCTAATCGTGTTTTGATTGAAACTATGCTAGTTCCGTCTCGCAGAGTTTGTGCCAATTCAACGACTGTAATATCAACTTGATTGTTCCATTCAGAGTCTAAAGATTCTGCTGATTGAGCCAAGTCTAAATAATGTAGCAGTGGTTGCAATTGATTGACATCAGAGAAAAGTTTATTGAGCTTTACTTGTACTTCCAAAGCTTCCTCTTGATTTTTAATGTCTTCTTCACTGAACCTCAAGTTATTCAATTTGGCTTTTGTGTTATAGCGTTGTAACGTTTCTGCAAACTCTTTATGTTTATTTAGAATACTTTGATTTTCTTGAATCTCTCGTGAAGAAAGAATTGATTGGCCTTTAATTTGAAGTTCATCTCTTAACTTTTGATTCACTTCAAGAATATTTTTAATGACCTCCGACGTTTTCTCATTTAGTTTTCTAATAAAGCGTTGAAGTGTTTCTTCTTCAAAATTGGACAGTGGGATCATATATAAGTCACTTAATGCTTTGATTGCAGCGGTTGGGAGCCCAGATGGTTTTCGAATATGGCTAAATCCTGTTTGATGATTTATATCCATACGCATCCATTCACTGTAGTTCATTGCATCGTACGTTTTACCGTCGATTGTAATTTCAATTTTGCCTGTTTGCAACATTGCACCAAGCAATACAACAAAAAGTTCAGGTTCTAGGCGGAACTCTTTCGTGTAACGAATATCTTCAGTTCCTTTAATTCGCTCGGTAACAATTAGTTCGTCGTAATTGATGACTTGACCATGCTCTTTATTATCTAATAGTTGTTGTATCCACTTGATATATCCAGAGTGACTGGTTGTAAATTGATTTTTACTATCTAGTAAGATGAAACCAGATAGTAATTCTTCGCCCATCTTTTGAGGCTCACCGTTAATCATCTGTAACGCTTTGAACACATATTGACGCATGTTTTCAAAAGTTACTCCAGGATAAATTCGTCCAAATGAAGGGTACTCAGGATATTTTTTGGAGAACCAATCTGTCAATAGCGATTCTGCGGATGCATCAATTAGTTTCTTGACTGAAACTGTATTTAACATGTACGGAATCGTATCAGCAATTATTGCTTTTTTTCCTTGATAAATAACCTGAACCGTTTGGTTAAACTGCTCCGTTAATCGTCTTACTAATTGGCGACGGTACGTGTCAATTTTAGACGTATACAACTTCTTTGTACCGGATGAAGCATCGAGTGCCAAATCTTGAGACGCAGCATAAAGTTTCAGCAAACGATCGAATTCGCCGTCGCTACGATCGTATTCAAAAAATAATTCGTCTGGCTTTTGTTCATCTTTAAATGACCGTTTCTCATAAGGAGGTAACATGTACAAGTAGAAATCACGTTCTGGTTGTGCTGTCGATCGTTCGTTTGGAGCTCCGAAGAAAAGATAACCTTTACGTTCAATACGGTTAGCTTCCCACATTAATTGATAACTCCAAATCTTAACATTACTAATGTATGTGTTATCGTCTAGTTCCAACGTCTGTTGAAGCAGATCGAAATAGTAACGATCCAACTTGTTATTTTCAATCGTCTCAGCCTGAGCTTGAATTAGACTGTCCACGTCGATGTCTTTCTTTAAATCCAAATAGTACTGACCGTTGCTTTCATTTGTTGAAATGTACTGGTAGCTTACAGTTTTCTGAATTTCTTTTAAGGCTGCCTCAACATTGGTTTTTAAAAAATCTGTTGGGTCATCTTCTTCTAATAAGAATTCAATATTTACAGGTGGCAAAAGAAATAACTCATCACGTAAACGCTCAGGCGTTAATCCGACTTTGTCGTTAATGTCATCGGTCGTTAAGCGATCAACAGCTAACGCATTAATAATTCGAAACGCGGTCTGCTGGTAGCTCCGTTTTTTAGCTTCTGGAAACGACTGATCAATCGCTCGATATAAGGTTTTATGCTTACTCATTACATCACGGATGTGCTGATCTGACTTATTTGTGGCATTCGATTCGATGTATGTCCAGTAGCTATCATATGAAATCAAACCAGGATTATGTTCATTCAATGGTTGATTAATGATTTTTTTGATTTCTGCACTAATTGTTTGGAGTGCGATTCGCTTTTCAACTAGGTTTACACTTTCAAAAGCAGTCAAATAGGCAGGATGAATTGGGAACAAGTTAACGTATGTTTCCATATCTTCATTTAAACGATGATACAATTTTGTGAATTGTTTAAGATGTTCACGGATATACGATTTCTGTTCATCTGTCTTTTTTAAAAGACGTTCTGAAACAACAAACGCGATATCTTCACGGACAATACTAATTTGAACGAAGCGCTGACTAATTCTTTGTAGCGAGTCAGCTACAAAACTAAAACGTGCGTTTCCATATAACATTTCTTGAATACCAGCCATGAAGCGTAGTCGAGTTTTTGAACAGGTTTCTCCGATTTCGCGCAAGAAACCTAAATCAAGGGTTAATTCTTGCTCTTTTCGACCGCGTAAGTAATCTAATAATTCATCAATGACAAGGAGTAATCCATCCTCTGGATACTTTTCATTGAATAAACCCATCATTTCTTCTAGTGCAATTTTATTGTTAGCTATTTTCATGTCCGAAGGGAACTTATAGTCAATCCCCCAGTCAGATAGATGAGTCTCCATAGCATCAACTAAAATGTCACGTAAAGGTGTTTGTACCGAACCAATCTCAATACGAATTACTTTAAATTTCCCTTCGATGTCTTTTGCTTTAGTAGCAACTTTTTCATTTGTGATATACTGGCTAGAACTTTCACGCTCTGCTAGCGTAGAAACAACGCTCATTAAGTGTGATTTACCGGTTCCATAGTTACCGACGATAAAAAGACCTTTGTTTTCAAGCGGGCGTTCGAATTGAATGTGTTCTATAATTTCATCTGCTAACTGATCTGCCATACGCTCAGAAATGACATACGATTGAAGCATTCCTTTGGCGTAGTCTTCTTCATTAGCATCAGTCAGTTTAATGATTGACTCGATTGGTTCAAATTGAAGTAAATCTTTATATAGCATAAGAGGCACTCCTTCAGTTTTTTATAAAATCCATTCTTCAGCTGTTGTGTACTTGGAATATTCAGGATGACTTGGTTTTGCATAAATTAAGGTTTGGTCACTGACTGTTCCGCGCCAAGCAATAATTAAAATATGATTTTTACTCAACTGTTTAAACATCTGAAATGGGTTTGTTTTTAAGCTGGGTTCGAATAGGACTTCGATACGATCGATACAAATAATCTTGTTGTGTTGCTTGTTAATGAGATTTTCAACTATTTCTATCACTTTGAAAGGTCGACGTTGAAGTGGGATGTCGAGTAAAGCCAAGGATAATTCTATACCTAAATTTAAATAGCCTGTCTCAAAGTTTTTAGCATAGTAAGAAATGGTATTCCCATGTAAGTACTCATTAGCATACATAAGTTTGTAGTATTGATTAGTTACTTGCGGGAGACTGCTTTGAATTTTTTCGACAGTGCTTAAATTCATGAGAATCCTCCCTTATGTTGTCTAATGCAACTTATAATATTAACATATATTTTTATAATACGCATAAGGACATCAGCTATTGCTGATGTCCTTATTATAGTAAACAAACAAGCGATTAGCATTTAAGTAAATGTTATAGGTTAAAGAAAGCGAGATGGTCATCTGATAATTTTGGATGAAGTGCCCGCCGATCTAACAATTCATTGTTCCATTCACAAGACGTTTCACTTAAGAAAAGACAGCAATGGCATGCGGCAGCTTTGCGATCTTGTCCACCTTCAAGGCAAGTCGGATCTGATGAGCAGTACTCCGTTAATTCAATGGCACGCTTTAGCATCAATGACATCTTCTCTGGTTTGGCGAGTTCAATCAATCCCCCTAAACTGCTTTCAGAGTCACCTTCGGCAGTATGGATTAACACAGAGGCAGCGCCATTCTCAAAATATAACCGTTCTCGTAAAGAGGTAGAAGAATACCCACTCGTTTCAGCAAATGCTCGAATTAAGGCGTGAGCAAATGTGTGAAGCAAAATATGGCGTGGATATAATTCGATCTCGATTTGGCCGCGCTTAACGCGTTTTTGTTGGAATCTTGCTAATTGGCCTTCGAAGATACGTTTTACAGAGGCACGACTTTCCCATTCTTCAATCATCTCTGGATTCAATTCAATAAAAATCCCTTCACCAAAAATCTCGATTCCTGGATACCAATTTTTCTGATTTTTAAAAATGGGAACACCTTCTCCTGCTTGACGTTCAACGAATGAATCTGCGTACTTCAAACGATTAAAACTAGTCAATGCCCGGACTTCGCGCATCAAATCTACGCGTGTGATGTGACTGATATAGTCTGTCCATTCTTCAGGAACAGATACCCGCTCGGCTTGACAATCTTGTTCTTGAAGCGGTGCAGTTTTTGTATGTTTCCACGCACTGAGCTCTCGTTGTTTAATCGAGCCAAATTCGAGGACATCCAACTGCCGATTAGAGTCTAAATAATGAACCCCTTTTTGGATATCATTTTCCGCCCAATCTCCATCAGCCAATAACAACTTTAGCATTATTGGTTTTTGTTCAGACTGGAGGCTGTTCCAAGCATGTTTCATTGACTCGTATTTTTTATCGATTTCTTGACAAATAGCGTCTTGACTTGCTGTTTTGAGTGGAAGGGTAATCACACTTTGAACGTTTGGAATGTGCAACTTGGTCTCTCCGCGCAACGCTACCGTCATTTCAGCGTCACATGTCTCTACTTGATGATTTAAAATCCAAGGTCTAGTTCCTGCACATGTTTTACCAGTAACTCGTTCAAGCTCTCCTTTATCTTTAATCCTTGCAAGGGAAACTGGAGGCGTTGAACAGTTGGTACATCGAATTCTCATCGTTTTGTAAGAACTTGATAGTGTGCCTTTATCCGTCATCAGTCGTAAACGAGGTTTATCACAAATTTCATACCCTTGATGCGCCCATTTCACCCAAGGGAAATCGCTAATGTGTCCCTTTCGACAAACAGTTACAAAACGCATCGGCGCATATTTTACTCCAAGAGGCTCACATTTCGGATTCGTACAAAACGTACGTCTCGGTTGATCTGTCATAAATCCACAATTCGGACAGAAGCGCCAGATTGGAAAACGTGATACTTTTGTACGTATTGCTTCAGGGTTGCTATTCAAGAGGCGAACCGGTTTCTGATTAAAGGCGCTCATTACAGCATCGTGATCTTCTTCTCGAATTTTATTGTTTTTAAACTCCCATTGATCTACTGCGTTCGTAATAAAACTACCGTCTGGTAAATCAACGATCGCTCCTGGACCAAAATGATGGAGCAATTGTGCTGCGCGAATCGAACCACGTTGATAAGAATGCTTTGAATTACCAACTGTCATAGCGATTGACCTCCTCTTCGACTTTAATTTCAGGTTCTACACTTCTTAAAGAAGTCAGCGCAAACATTGCATCGGGGGTGAGCGGTGTTTCTTCGAAGTACTTCAATAAGTGTTGTGAAGTATTCATTGGTCTACCATTTACGATTTTTTGCTTATAAGCTAATTCATGGTTTGTACGAGCAGCTAGCGATTTCCATCTGTCTAACACTTCGCTGACAAGCTTACGAGTCTCAGTTTCTGAACAATCATAAACAGATTTGGCACGAGCGACGAAGCGGTCAATCATTGTAGCATCTATAGCATTTAATTCAAATTGACCTGCGTTATTGGCTTTTGAAATAGATGGCGATGTCATCGTTTGACGAATTAATCCCACGAGAACACCAGTAATACCGCGTTTTAATGCGCCTTTAGAGAATGGTGTCACGCTTGTAGGCTCAACGTATTGGTAAAAAGACTGATGAAAAGATTTGAACTGCTCAAAGTGGAACAAGTCCCGAGTTCGTTGAGGGTTCAGAATTGTCACGACTAGGCCGGGATGCTGACGACCAACCCGGCTTGTGGCTTGGATGTATTCAGCAGTTGTCTTTGGTTGGCCATGGACGACCATTAAACCAAGACGGTTGACGTCGACTCCTACGGAAATCATGTTCGTACAAAGGACGGCATCCAATACCTCATCATTTTCAAATGTTCGTTCCATCCGAGATAACAATTCAGGAATTTCCTGCGCTTTTTTACGACTCGTCAATTCTTCAAAATCGAGTAATGGCTCTTCAATTTCATTCGCTTGAAGATACGTCCGAATCTCATCATAAAACATCGTATTCGTACCGGCCAATTCACGAATTGTATTGAAATACCCAACGACAGTCCAATACGGATCGAGTTCAGCCTGCTTCTCTTGTTTCCGTGTCGCGGCAATCAATGCTCCGTATACGTTCACAGTATGGATTTTCATACTGACCCCCGGCGAAGAAATACCTACATAAAGACGACCTGGTTTCTGATCAATTGGTACTGTTTTTGAAAAAAATGAGTCATCAGGTGATTGAATGTAGACTGGAAATTGGTTTGCTGGTCGGTCATAAAGCCCACGAATTTGAGATTCAGCTCCACTGATGGTAGCAGTAGAAGCAACTATTTTTGGTTTTGATTCGCCAAATCCCATGAGCTCATCAATCACAAACTCATACAAACCTGTTAGAGAACCAAGCGGTCCGTTTAAAAGATGCAGCTCATCTTGAATCACAAGATCCGCAGGTGGGAGCCAAGCATGTTGCCGTGGCAAATCTTGTGTCGGAGAGTCGTCTATGAATTTGTTGTCGGAAGCTCGATAGGATGATTTACGACCAAACAATTCTCCAATCCGCGGTTGCCAAGCAATTTGTGCTAGTTTATCGACGGTCCCGATAACGAGCGACGGCAAATGATCGTAAATGGCCTCGTCAATCGTATACGCTGGGATGCCGCTGTGGAATGTACATCTTGCCTTTGGACATTTGATTGTCGCTTTAGCTCGATTAACCGAATAGTCCCGTACAGTCAATTTCTCCCCACACCAAGGGCAATGGCTAAGTTGCATCGGGTTGCCGACTTCACTGTTCTCAAGCGGTTCGTTGCTTGCTAGTTTTTGTAGCGCAGTTTTTGCATCTTCGTATTTGTTTGGCGTGGACGCACTACCAATCCAGAGTCCGATCGAGAACGGCACGGTACCTAAGTCTGCTAATTGAATATCAGGAATCTGATTCGAATAAGTATCTTCGTGTCGACGAATCGCTTCCATGGCACAAATAAGAAGCGTCGCTCGCTGGAACTGTTGAATGGTTAGTAGGCGAAGCGTATAGCGCATCATGACACTCATGCCACCGTAACTCATTGGGTCGCTGGCATCATTCTTTAAGCGGCGAACAAACATCACGAATGCTGCTAAACCAAGATAGGCTTCCGTTTTACCTCCACCGGTCGGGAACCATAGCAAATCGACAAGCTGACGGTCTTCATGGTGCTCGTCAAAACTGCTAGGTAAGTTCATAAGGATAAAGGCTAACTGGAACAGGCGCCATTCGCTTTTAACGGGTTCAAAATCGTATTGTCCTGTTTCTTTATATACCGAGGCATGAATCCCTTGCTCACGTTGAACATGCATCGCTAAGTTCGAGAGTCTGAAACCTGTCCATGCCTTGTCATTCGTCTTCAAAAGACGAATTCCATCGCACATACGCGAGCAAGTTTCTCTTGCTTGTTCAACTTGTTGCGAAAGTAAGGATTGATCGATTTCGCTAAGGCCGTCCAACTTCGCGGATTCATCCGCAATCCATTCCATATACGCGTCTGGTAATTTGTTTAACCGAGAAATGACTTCAGTTTTAGGCTGTTTGGCCAAATCAAGCATGTTGAACGACGTATCCGTCAAACGTTGATGTTCAACGAGAGGCACTTCTTCTTTTGGCAACCATGTCGTTGTGAAGTAGTAGGTAGTGTCGTCTACGGACCAATCTGTACCGATTTGGTGACCAATAATCGGAACAGTCCGTTCGCGATATAAGAAATTGATTAAGTTGTTCATGCCGTAAGCAGGACGCGGAACAATCGACTGCTTATTGACACTAAATGATAGTTTCGGTTGGAAGATAATCTCCTCTTGTCTTGGGAAACGATTAGTTGAGCTCAAATCCAAGCTGTGGACGAGATAAAGACTAATGTCTAATCCAGATTTTCCCGAACGAACATACCATTTTAAAAGTAGATTTGAATCTGAGTCGATTGACAGTTCACCACTCTGATTTAAATCCAGTGAGACAACTTTTGAGAACGGCTGCCGTTTGTAATAAAAAGAGTTATCTTCTTCTACGGATTCATAACGTGCCCAACTGATATGACAAGTTAGTGGGACAATATCATTTAATATAAAGCTTACACCCAAGCTAGAGTTACGAAATTGGTCTTGAGAGGTAATGATTTCTTCAATGGCTTCACCTTCCACAGTAATGCCTTCAACTTCGTTTAAAGGTTGATCCGTCTCTTCTTCATGAATAACGTTTGATGAGGCCCCGTATGGAAAGAGTCGACCGGTCAAATAGAATGAACTTGGTGCAGCTTTGAGCGTTTCATGTTCACCATTTTGTGGTCCTATCAATCTTTTTTCTAGGTTCTCAATGAGTTCAGTTCGTTGTTTAGGTGTAAAGGCTTTAGCTTGTGTAGTTGGCTTCTCCTGACTTATTAATTGGAGAACGCCCTCATTCATTTGAATTTTTGTTTGGTGTGCTAGAATCTGTCGAAGTTGTCGCAAATCGATGAACTCATCTTCAAGCAAATCTAAAGCCTCATCAATCGAGGCTTGTTGATTATCTTTACCTGATAAAAAATTAACTAGGCGTTGGATAATATCATTCATTGTTTTGCCCCTTTCTTATATAATTTAATTGTAAAACATTTGAATATAAGGGGCGAGGGGAAATGATGGAATCTTCAGGAGTAGTCTCTTCAAATATTAGTTATATTCAGTTGGCATTTAACTCACTTCACACCGATGTATTGACGCGAGAGAAATTAATTGAGTATTTGATGATGATTTGGGATTCAGGACGAGGATGTAAGAGAGAAGATGCTGTTCGGAATTTAACTACAGCGTTAGAAGCAAACGTACCGTCGGTCATTAGCGAAGGCGATTACGTGAGACGGAAAAATGATCCTTCGTCACAATTTGACTCGCTTGAGCGTGAACTACGTCAAAACCGAGAGCCTATTTTAATGAGTAAAGATTTGAAAAATAAAATAGCAAGTTTGTATAAAGATCCTCGATTTATTGTTTTAAACGGAAAGCACGGGCATAAAGACGCACAGTATGTCATTCTTAGCGAATGGCAATTGCTAAATGATTTGGTCCATCGCTATATGTACAAGAATAAACTCGAAAACATCGTCAGGCATGATGTGGTTGCGCAAGTGAAATCATACTATGACATCCAAGATTCTAACGTCTTGTTCTTCCCTAAAGTAGATTCCCGTTTCAAGACGTCCTATCAACGGATTAGTTTAAATGATTATGATAATCCACCAATGGATTACAACATCACTGTGTCACCAGATATTCTAGAAGAAATTGAAGAACAGAAAGGTGCCATTATTGAGCACTTGAAACGGAATCGCGAAACACCGATTAAAATTCGAGAAATTATTCAAAAGTATTTTCGGAAACAGCCATATGAAAATATATTCTCTGCTTATTACGAAGGATTGAGACAAGTTTTAAAGGTGGAACGAAATATTGTTATTTCTCAGAATACGATTATTTATGATGATTCCAAACCTGAAGAATTAGATCTTGCTTCAAACAAAACGCGAGGGAAAACAATTATTTCTCCAATCCCATCGCCACGACTAAAGCAGAACATAGAAGTTACTGAACCTACTAAACGTGAACGTACAGCCAATAACCGTTTGACGGTTCGTTTATCTACACTCGAACGAAGAAATTCTACGTTTCAGGTGTCTGGTGAGTTGACAAAGTATTTTGCCGCTGGACAGCTAGAGGTATTACATCAGTCGAGTCCTTTTATCCTTACCATGAACGCAAAAGGTCAAGCAGGAAGTCACAGCTTTAGCGATTTCCTCTTCGAACATCGAATTAAACCGGGTCAAAAGATGATATTCGAGAATCTTCAGGAGGGCAAAGCGACTGTCAGAGTGGCTCCGTATCTACCAGAGGATATGCGAGAAGCTGAGCGGCTTAACCGAATACATGAACTCGATCCATCCATTGAACATCCGAGCGCACGTTCACTCTTAGTAAACTATTTATTGAAACAGAAATCTCCCGTTCCTGTGGATAAGTTAATTGAAGAGGTTCAACAGCATTATCCATATTCACCGAAGACGGTCGAGGCGATTCTGTACAAACATCCCTACTTTATTCAAGATACGCTTCACACATGGCGCTTTGAGCCGGGTCTTTGGAATACACGTCAAGAATCCAATAGTTTGCTGAATATGAACGAAGAATTGATTCAGATTTGGGGAGACTTAATACCATTCATATATGAAGGCAGTAACGTACCAGCTCCACATTTCATCCCACAAGAAGTCGAAGACGTTCGTGTCATTGTATGGGGTGGCCAATCCCCACTTAACCGAACTCAGGAACTCGAGTACCGAGAAGGTGGAATGCTCCTTAACCCTAAATCAATTAATCAGAATTTAGACGAAGAACAGTTTTTGACATGGACGTCTCTCATATATGAACGAGGAAAAAGTAGTTCGACTACAAGACATGCTTTTGATCAAAAAATCGAACGTTTCTTTCGACTAGCTGGTGTTAAAACGAATGTACTAGCAATTCCTACTTTCCCAGCTTTACGGTTACCTCATCGATTGAAGTGTTCCCGATTAACGAAATCAATCTTAAGTGGTAGCCATCCAGATAGTAAGCATTTAGCACCGTTGTTATTTGAACAGTATCGGATAATGATGCGGTTTATTAATGAACATAAGGCCCATGTCGTTGTTTTGAATTTTGATGAGACGGAGTATGCATATTTCCTCTATGCGATGCTTGGATACTCTGAACCGATAGAACGTAAAGCGCTCACTGCATTATTAGAAGATCGACAAATGCCAATTCGAGAAGATAAGCGTGTCTTGTGGAATTGGAGCGAGTCTAAAAAACCATTCTTTAATCTAGGTAACGTAGCATTTGAGCGGAATTATCAATTGGCTAGCGAGTTGTTCAAATTGTATGACGGAGAGGCATGGAAAACTGTTAAGCAAGAAGAGTTTGTGGTGCGTTGAGATCAGGTTTTCAAACATGGAGGTATCTCATGAAAAACTCTATTACTTTTTTAGATCGGTTTCATCGCATTGAGACAATGTTACGTCAGCAGCTAAAACAGGAAGAGCACATCTCCTTCTCCTATCTTGTGGATCAGGCGGCTAAACAAAATCCCTTAATTCGACAAAAAGCGGAGCGGCTCAAAAGTTTTGGCCGCTTGCGCAACGCCATTCAACATGGGAGCGGATTGAACGGTGAGCCGATTGCGGAACCACACGAGAAAATTGTGAGTGAGATTATTGAAATTGAAGAGAAGTTACGTTCTCCAAAGCGAATGAATAACTTCTTCTGTGACGTCTATTCATTGAATGAAACGGATTCGATGAGTAAAATGCTCCAGTTTGTTCATCAATTCCAATACTCCCAATTTCCTGTTTTTAATTCAGACGGAAAATTTATTTCGCTTGTGACTGAAAGCGGTATCACGAATTGGCTGGCGTCAAAAGTGAAGGATGATCTCATTTCATTCGAAGAGACTAGGGTGAGCGATCTTCTTTCCGTTGATGAACTTGCCAGGACGTATCGCTTTGTTTCGAGAAGAAATACCATTTATGAAGCAAAAGATTACTTTTTACAGGCCGCAAATAAAGGCAAAAAGTTAGAAGCATTATTGATTACGGAATCAGGGAAGTCGAATCAAGCGTTATTGGGGATTGTGACGCATTGGGATTTAGCGAAATTTGATTAAATGAAAGGGGGCGAACTTTTGGCTAAATACAAAAAGTCTATTATTCGAAAAATTCCTATTCATTATGTAGAAGATCAACTAGCAGTAAATATTGGAATTGGAACGGTTAGCATCTGTTTTACAAATATGACTGAAAGTAGAGTTATTAACAATCAGTTATTCCATATAGCGACTCTTGATAAAGTGACATTGCATCGTTCGAATATGTTTCAAATATTAATTTCCCATGAGGAACGATTCATTGAGATGGAAGTACGTTTCAATCCAGACGAACTGAAGAAAAAGATGAGGTTTGGCATTTCCGAATCGAAGCATGAAACGCCATATAAAATTCACTTTCGGAATAAAGAACACAAAGAGGAATTAGTCCCTCAGGTGCTAAAACGTGATACGAATGTAACATCTATTGACGCCCAAATAGAAAATCTTATCCAAACCTTCGCAGATACCGGACGCTTTACTCTCATTGAGAGGGAGTTGGACGACTTA
The DNA here is from genome assembly GCF_018617975.1 of Exiguobacterium sp. s21. Classification (NCBI taxonomy): domain Bacteria; kingdom Bacillati; phylum Bacillota; class Bacilli; order Caryophanales; genus Exiguobacterium; species Exiguobacterium sp. s21. The sequence continues at coordinate 56,740 of NZ_JACSLF010000009.1, forward strand.
TTAGGTAAACGGAAATCATTAAATAAACAGAAGGGAAGACTGAATCACTTTTTAAAACTATTACAAGTCATCCATTACTCGGGTGATACATCCTTTAACACATGGGTGATCAAAAACTTTAATGTGATACGGAATTTACCAGATTCGCATAAAGAGATTCATCCAATTGTCTATTTTAGAATCATCCGTTTTTACTTTTCATGTTTTTCAAAACAACAGTATAAAAGAAAATTCAATCAAAGTAGTCGAATTGCTGCCGAACAAGATGCCATTAGTTTTTACGGACGAATGCTCGGATTAAAATTGCCGTATCGGGCTGTTACTCCATATGGGATGCTCTTAAAAGACTGGGACCGAAAAGAGTTTAACGGTCGTATGCTAGACAAAATGTTGAGTTATTTGCAATTAACGAATCGAGAAACAGTGGTCATTGAAAATATGATTCAAAATACCTTCTATAAAAAAGTCCCACTTCAACTAAATGAAAAAAGTGAATTAGCTGCTTATGGATATATTAAGGTCACATCCATTTCCATGAAAAAGCGTAGAGAAATTTTAGTCAGAAAATGTATTCCTGAATTAGGTCTTCAAAGAACTGTCGATTTATTATTTGGCATTTCAAATTTACATAAACATCAAAAAAATGCTCATCTTGTTTACACGAGTGACTTGCAATATTTACAGCGAAATTTTAAAGACCAGAATATTAAATGGCCTCATATAGTAATCACATAACGAAGAAGAAAGATAGAGTAGTAAACGAGGGGGTTAATGCGAGTGACAGTTGTTATAGAGCAAGAACAAAAACGGTTGAATGATTTTTGCTCAGTCATTGAATCTCACTTAACGGGAAAAACTACAAGAGAAAAACCAGGTCTTGAGTCAAGCGACTATGAAATGATAGACATGCGGGGGCATTCACGTCAATCAGAAAGTGCACAGGAACGACAACGGTACAAAGACGCGCTGAAAGAGTTGTATTCATTCACATTCGTCATTGAGGACGAAGGCGAAGAAGAGATTTATCCGGTCGGGAAGTTCGGAGTGGCGCACCCTCGTTCACCTGAGATTCCGCTCGTTCTAGACTGGCGGAGTGAGGTGGCGATGCGTGCGTCCATGTTTAATGGAGAGACGATTGAGACGCCTGGTGGTGATATCGTTGGAATGACACAGCTCGAGCTTGATCGAAGACAACGACGTGTCATTCAGGCAAATCATCGTCGTGCTCCAAAACAGCAATCGAGCTCATTGACGAAACGGTTTACCGAACAAATTAAGTCGACATTCAAAAAGCCGTCGACGTTTCCTGACGTCCCACAAGATAGTTTCATGGAGCAAGAGTTGACGAAGAAACAAAAAGATCGCTCCATCGACGGATTCATCGCAACGCGGCAAGCTGAACAGAACCACATCATCCAGGCACCCGTGAATACATATATGATCGTCCAAGGGGCGGCCGGGACCGGAAAATCGTTGACGGCGCTGCACCGTATGTCTTATTTACAGTATCAAGACGAACGTCGGAAAATGCTTTATTTGGCTCCGAATGAGGCGACGATTCATCAACTGTTGAAGGACGCGGAGCATTTACAAATTCAATCGGTGTCGACAATGGCGTTTGATGAGTGGTTAAAGACAGGGTCGTCTAAAGACTTCTCCGCGAGTGTCGTTCAAGAACTCCTTCCGTTATATCAAGGGCACGATCTATTCGAATGGGCGGATGCGGCAATTGAGGAGTGGTATGACGACGTTGCTGTGTTGCTTCGACGATATGAGCCGATTAAAGCGCTAGAGGATTTACATGAGCGGGCGTTAGCCATTTGGTTTGGACAAGAACGTCCAGGTCCCGCACAAACAGAACGCATTTTACAGATGATGCGCAGTGAGTCGGAACGTTTATCCATCTTGAATAAAGAGCAATATCAAAAAGACTTAATTGAGGGCTTAAAACGTTGGGCATCAGAATTGAATGCCGTGAAGGCACGAGACTTAGAGAAGTTGATGCATGAAAGTATGGAGAAGCGTCTTACACGTGAAAAACGAGAGCACCTTCAGTTAATCGATTTTTGGAAGAAAGCGACCAAACTTGAGGCCGCGACGATTTGGTCAATCATGAAGCAACCAGGCCGTCTAGTTTATCTCAAAAAGACGCAGTCAGAAGAACTGTTAGAGATGTGGCACAAGTTGAAACGTCCGACTGAGCTCGACCGTTTCTTCTGGATGTATCTTCATTACGAGACGAATGGATATCCGGACAAGTGGAGTCATCTTTTTGTCGATGAGGGACAGACGCTTCGACCACTCGACATTTTCGTACTCGAGAAGTTGTGTCACGGGATGACGGTGTTTGGTGATACGTTCCAAAGTTATCGTTCGCTCGAAATGACGTCTTGGGAACCGGTTAAAATGCATGGAAAATCAAGCTGGACGATTGAGTATTTAACGAAAACGTTCCGTACGGCGAAGCCGATTGTTGATTTAGCTAAAGCTTTATTAGCTGATGCGGGTCATGAGACGAGTTGGATTGATCCATTTGAAAGGAACGGGAAGCCGGTTGAACTGCTAAGATCGAAAAAGAGTCGTGAATTAAAAGAGTTACTATCTCGATGGAGAAAAGAAGAATATTCGATTTGTATCATCACACCAACGATGGAGCGCGCGTCTTTCTTACATTCAAAATTACAGTTGCCGACGCAACTCATTCAATCGGAAACTACAAAAGTGAGTGACGAGATTATCATCTCGACAATCGATTACTTGCGTGGAATGGAATTTGATGCAGTATTGATGATGGACGTGGATGACATGAACTATTTTGATACGCCTCAGGAAGCCCGACGGTTATACGTCTCTTTAACGAGGGCGTTGCATGAAGTTGTTCTTCATACTACAAATGAATACTCACTTTTATTAGCTGACCAGCTGGTGGAAGTGTAAAAGGAGAGTACGATGGGAGATCTTAAACTATTTCAAATAAGCGAACAAGGTACGGAAGAATTATACGGTCAATCAATGGCGATTGAAAAATCTCTACAACAATTATTCGAGAAAAATTTAGAGCAGTTGCTCGGTATTCGTTTTGTTGCTTCGGAGTACAGCACGGGTCGTACACACGGTGGTCGGATTGATACGCTTGGGTTAGATGAAAATAACTCGCCTGTCATTATTGAATACAAGCGGTCGACAAACGAAAATGTGATTAACCAAGGATTGTTCTATTTGGACTGGTTACTCGACCACCAAGCAGAGTTCGAACTATCAATTTTGAAGCAGTATGGGAAAGAAGTGTCCGATACGATTGATTGGAGTAATCCGCGTCTCGTCTGTATCGCTGGTGGCTTCACGAAGTATGATGAGCACGCTGTTAAACAAATCAATCGCAATATTGAATTGTACCAGTATAAATATTACGAGAATGGCCTGTTGCTACTAGATCTCGTCAATGCGACGACAGCGAAACCTATCATGACTTCATCGGAGTTCTCCGTAGCAAGTAAGACGGTCAGTGACTACTTGAAACAAGCGACGGTAGAATCAAAGGACTTATTTGATGGTCTCGTGTCGTATCTTATGGCACTTGGTGATGATGTACAGGAAAATGTGACGAAACACTATATTGCATATAAGCGTATTAAAAACTTCGCTTGTGTAGAATTTCATCCGAGCACGCAAAAGATTTTGATGTATGTGAAAGTAAATCCTGATACTGTAACGCTCGAACCTGGCTTTACGCGAGATATGCGAGGGATTGGACATTATGGAACCGGAGATTTAGAAATTGTCTTATATTCTCACGCAGATTTTGAAAAAGCGAAGCCTTACATCGATCAAAGTTATGAAGCAAATTGATTATGTGGACTCCATCATTGTGATGGAGTTTTTTTGTCTCAGAAGTACACTTCTTATTTGAACCCTATCCGTTATTTTATCTACCTAATATTAGGAATTCCGTTATAGTGGATGCAATGATTGAACAACGGGGAAGGATGAGGGAAAGATGAACCAGTATTATTTAACAGAATGGCGAGCATTAACGAAAGCAACGGACGTGACACTCCATCTCTATACCGTACCGCTCCAGGATCCATCGTCACGACATACGCAAGGGGGGAAGTTGATTTTTCAATTAAACAAATTGAACAACTTTCAACCGATTGTGTTCTTTGATCAGTACATTGCTTCGTTTGAGGAAATCAAACAGTGGGGAAACGAGACGTTTCTACAATACGAAGCCCGTCCGATCAATCTTTCACGTAACGTCGAGCGAACGTTACTCGAACGACTGTTAAAAAAGCAGTTGGAGCGATTGGCACATCCGCAGTACATGATGAACCGGGGAAAGTTCCGCTCGAAACAGGCGCACCCACAGTCGACAAGCGGGCTACTCATTTATCCGGCACTCGATCTCAACGTGAACGTGTCTAAGACGGATGAAATTGTCTTTGGATTCGATTTGACCCATCAATTTGAATACCGCGAAAACCTACTGCAACAGCTCAAGCGTGAGCCGAAATCCGTATCTGTGGGAATGCGTGTCATCGATTCGACTCATCCGAAATCGTATGAGTACGAATTTGTAGAAGTTGCGCCTTATCGAGCGAGTGAAGTGAGTCCGATTCTAAAGTGTTCGATCATTGATTATTTCGCAAAGAAAGATCCGAAACGAATCATCGCATCAGACGCACTCGTCGTACACGTTAAAGATCGAAACAATCATATTCTTCCATACTTACCTGAGCAACTGAAACAGAGTTGTTCATTCGAGACGATTCCAGCGAAACAGCTCGGCGCAGTCAATCGAATCATCAAATTGTCGCCTGACGCGCGAATGTCAAAACTGATGCCGGAAGCACTCGATTTGATCGGTCGACTGCCGATGCTGAAATTTGAACGGCAAGATGTACGAGCGGCTCGTCTCGGCTATACCATCAAAACGTTACAATCTCCGCGGCTTCGCTTTGGTCAAGGAAAGACGGCTAGCTACGCCAAAGGTGGTTTGAATCAAGGCGGCGTGTTTGAAACAGGGGAGGCGACCGTCAGTTTCTTTGTCGACCCGAAATTACGTGATCGACAAAAATTGCAACAAGTCCTCGATTTTATCAAAAAGCTTAAGACCACGTCTGAACGCTTTGGCGTGACACTCAACGTCTCGAATAAACCAAAAGGACTGAGCCAAACGCTCTCTACCGATTTGTTGCAGGCAGAAGACGTCATGTTCCAATTGAAGAACGTCCCGAAACACTTTGAAGGTGTCGTCGTTGTCATTGCCGAGGAAGCATCGCTCAATCATTCGTATCAAGCCATTAAGCGGGAATTTGGTGGGAAACATGATGTCGTGACTCAATGTGTGGAGCTGCATGACCGCGTGCTGAACTCTGAAGATACACTGTACAACATCCTACTCGGTGTGTACGTGAAGGCAGGCCTACAACCTTGGATTCTCGGTGAACCGCTCCACTCGGATTGTTTTGTCGGGTTAGACGTAAGCCATGAGAATGGAAAACATGCGTCGGGCATCATTCAAATCATTGGGAAAGATGGGGCGATGATTAAGCAGAAATCACTCTCGACAAGTGAAGCGGGGGAGAAAATCAGTGCTGAGACGATGCGGGATATCGTCTATGACACGCTTCATGCATTTGAAGAACAGTACGGTCATGCGCCAATGCATATCACGTTCCACCGGGATGGATTCTGCCGTGAAGATTTGGCTCTCATCGACTCGCTTCTTTCTCCACGTGGGATTCGCTTCGACTACGTGGAAATTTTGAAGAACGTCAATCGACGTATGGCGATTCACGAGAAAGAATGGAAGACATCACAGGGACTCAGTTATACAAAGGAGCGAATGGGCTATCTTCTTGCGACCAATCCAAGCAAGCATGTCGGGATGGCGAAACCGCTCAAAGTGGTGCAAAAGACAAACGTCTTACCGTTTGAGGCTGTGTTAAGCGATGTGTATCGTTTATCGTTCATGCATGTCCACTCGCTCTTAAAGACACGACTGCCGATTACGACACACTATGCGGACTTAAGTTCGACGTTCCATAATCGGGGATTGATCAATGCGAATACGCAACATGAAGAGGCTTTGCCGTTTGTGTAATTAAACGATGAAAGAAGGACATTCAATGAACGAAATACAACGACTGATGGACAAAGTGATTGAATTCCGTGACGAGCGCGATTGGGCGTTCCACCATAACCCGAAAGACTTGGCGTTATCATTATCACTCGAGGCGAGCGAGTTGTTGGAGTTGTTCCAATGGGTATCGAGTGAAGAGGCACTTGAAACGAAACACGTCGAGATGAAAGAAGAACTCGCGGATGTCCTCATTTACGCGCTCACGTTCGCTCATGCAGCAGGAATCGATGTATCGCAGGCGATTGAAGAGAAGCTCGAGAAGAACGCGGTGAAGTATCCGAGTCCGAACGCCTAAGTTGTAATCGACCGATTGACCCTGACCATTATTTTCACTACGTTTTGATGCGAAATCGGATAAAGTGGTGAAAGAGCAAATGTGGAGAGGATTAATGTATATGGGCATCTATTACACGTATCAGCATGAAGACGCTTGGAAAGTGGCATTGGAGCGAGGATATCTACAAGGTGACCCTCGCTACGCCATGTTCAATGACGAAGGATTCGATTTTTTCAAACCGGCCTATGACTGGATGGTCGAACAATATGAGCAACGAATTGGGATTCCGTTGAATGGGAGCTATCCGGTTTGGTCGAGACGAGTTTCCTGACCTCGGGACCGGAAAACGGATTGGATCGGGGAATAAAGGTGTCGTGCTAACGGTTGAATTACCGGACGATCAAGTGTTGGCTTCGGAAATTTCATTTTGGGACTTCGTTCCGTATCACTCCACTTTTTGCGATACGGCCGAAGCATTTGACCACAGGGAAGACATCGACCCGGTATATACCCGAAAGTCTTGGGAAAAAATTTTTGACCAGAAATGGTGCGAAGAGATGGCGGTCAATCGGTCAATCGAGGCACCAGACTATCAATACGTGATTCATCGCATCGAGCTCCATCAAGTCCGAGCCGTCATGCCATTTCAAGACTTAAGTGACAGTTGGGTGGACCGGATTCGAGGATCTGTGTGGCGTCTCAGTTATCGACTTGGTTTGAAGAAGTCGATACCGTTCAAGTGGCGAGACCAAACTGGGTTGAAAGACATTAGTTGAACAAAAGGAGTCTGGTTCTATGACGCAGCACGAACGGTTCCATCATTTGTATGCGAGCGGCAAGCGCTCGACCCGTCAGGCAATCATACTGTTTGCACTGATTACAGGAATCAGTGTGACCTTGATGATGATTGGCGAACGTCGTCTCGCTGAATTCATTTGGTTCCTTTTAGTGTTCCCATCAGTCGGTCTCGTGAAAATAGGGGCTCGGACGAACACATTGCTGCGCTTCAACCAGTCCGCCGAGTATAAGCGGCTTGTGCGTCTCGAATGGTGGACAGCATTTGGACTGATTGGAGCGTATGTTGTATTGATTTTGACGCTACTGCTCAATCCGGAACTAATCAGTGTGACGGTTGTCGCGACCGGTATGTATGGAATCGGAATCATTGCGTCGTCTCGGCTCGATCAAAGACTTGGCCAAGTTGACCCGGAGCACGTGACGCACAAGGTGTATGCCCGAAGGAAAGTCGGTTGCTTTCCAAAATAAAGGCAGTCAAAAAGGAGTAGCGCGGGCTACTCCTTTTCATTCGCAACGAGTAACAGACCACCGGTGATGGCTGTGAGGACGAGACGTTTCGTCCATATCGTGAATGATGTCGTCATTAAGGGCGTACCTCTATTTTTTCTTCGATTCGCTCAAGGCGCTCCACTAAGACGTCGAACTGCTGTTGCTGCTGAGCCACGGTTTGACGCTCCAATTCGAGTCGCGCGTCAGCCCGCTTCTCATAGCGATCGATAAATCGAACAATCATTACGATGACCGCGATGAGTAACGCTAGTGGGACAAGTATCGCTAATAAACTAAATAGTAAGGTGATTAAAACATTCATTCTCTTTCCTCCTTTATGTAATCCATACGGCTAGTATACTTCCAAATTCAGACAAACCCAAACGATTCCGTGATGGATGCAAAGTGGGAAGGTCAGTTATGCTAGAGGCATCCACTTAAGAAGGAGCATACATATGGCAATTTACTATACATATCAACATGCGGGCGCATGGGAAGCGGCAAACGAACGCGGTTACTTGTTTGGTGATCCGGCCTATGGCATTTTTCAAGATGAGGACTATGCGTACCATCGGCCCGCCTATGACTGGCTCGCGGGACAATATGAGCAGCGGACAGAGGTCTCGCTTCATGGAAACTATCCAGTTTGGTTGAGCAAAACACGACCAGACGTCGCTCGGGGCGGTTACTTAGAACCCGGAGAAAAGGGTGTCGTCTTGACGGTCGAATTGCCGGACTCACGCGTGCTCGAAGTCGAGGCTGGTTACTGGATGTTCGCATTGAATCGGTATTTCCTCTCGTTTGAAGACCGGGAAGCGAAAGACGAGAAAGAACTGAAAGAATCTTGGGAGAAGATGTTCGACCGTGACTGGTGCGAAGCGATTGTCGAAGAGTATCCGGAGACGAACACGAAGTATCACTATCTCGTCGACCGGATTTATCTCGGACAAGTGCTCGACGTGACGACGTTTGTTGAGGAAGGAGCTGCACTATGAACATCGCCATTATCGGAGCCGGCGTGAGCGGCTTGTATGCCGCGTCGCTCCTCACTGAAAAAGGCTATGACGTCACCGTGTTCGAGGCGCGTGACCGTATCGGGGGACGTGTGTTGAGCCATGACGGGTTCGACCTCGGTCCGACCTGGTATTGGCCAGAGACGGAGACGACGATTACGCAACTGATTGAACGACTCGGTCTCCCGACGTTCTCTCAACACACGACCGGGGACTTGATGCTCGAGCGGCAGTTCGGTGTCATCGAACGGCATACACTCCCTCCAGGTCATATCGTCCCATCGAGGCGATTCGTCGGGGGCATGGCCAGTTTGACGACGGCGCTGGCAGCAACTTTGCCCGCCGGCACGCTTCAACTCGAGTCGACCGTCACCTCGATTCAACAGACTGAAGACGCGGTCTCCATCGAACTCGAAACAGGATCGCCCCAAACGTTCAATCACGTCATCCTAGCCATCCCGCCGCGACTCGTCTCACGCATCTCGTTTCAACCGGAACTGTCTGAAACGACGAAGTCAAAGCTAGTAAACACGCCGACCTGGATGGCTGGACAGGCGAAAGTGATTGCCGTCTACGACCGTCCGTTTTGGCGAGACAATGGCTTATCCGGTCAAGGCATGAGTTGGGCCGGCGTGTTGCAGGAAATTCATGACGCCTCACAGCCGGGCGGACTAGCCGCGTTATTCGGCTTCTTTCGGTTGTCTGCTGCCGAACGCTCGGTACTCGACCGGGACGAGCTGAATCGTCGCGTCATCGATCAACTCGTGCGACTGTTCGGGGAAGAAGCCCGCCAACCGCGTGACGTGTTATACGTCGATTGGTCGAGTGACCGGCATACGGCCACTGTTCAAAATGGGGTGCCGTTGACCGACTTCCCTGTCTATCAGCCGATCGCGTTCGACCCAGCTTGGGAAGGACGGCTTTCACTCGCTGGGACGGAGACGGACTCCTTGTTCGGCGGTCACATTGAAGGCGCGCTCCGGGCAGCGGAACGTGTCGTCAATCAACTCTAACCAAAAATGCGTATCCTCCCAAGCCAGGGACGATACGCATTTTTCATTTGAATTTTTTGATCATCAACGCCAGCGAACGATTGATCATCGTCATCTCGTCGTCTTCGAGCACGGAGAACATCTCTTCAGCGAGCCGTTCCTCGATCGCATCGATTTGTTTCGAGTACTCTAAACCGATTGTACCGAGACGGATGAAGCTCTCGCGCAAGTTGTCCGGGTTCTTCTCTTTCTGGACGAACCGACGCTGTTCGAGCACTTTGAGCACTTGGCTGACCGCGCTCTTCGAGATATTCATCTTTGTCGCAATCTCGGTCGTCGTCCATGTGTCTTGTCGTTTGAACAGGAGTAACATCTGTTCTTGCTGGTAACTGAGTTCGAATTCGTTCAACTCGGTAAAATATTTGGTGAACAACAAGTCGAGCTCGTCAATTTGACGGTACATCTCGATGACTTGCTGTTTGCGTGTGTCGTTCAATCGTCGTTCTCCTTTCATCGCGTGTCACGGAACGTCTGGCTCCGCACGTATAACACGATACTGCATATTAATCCGATTATACCAAACGAGATGAGTAACGTTTGAATCGGTACGGCCAAGGCGACCAGAATCGACAGGACGGCAAACGCAATCGGTTCTAACCCGGATGCGGCGAGCGCCATGATGCTCATGACGCGTCCGATCTTATCGTGGTCGCTATGTTCTTGCATGAGTGTGACCGTCGGCAAGTAGACGAGCATCAACATGAATCCGCTCGCGGCCGCAGCCAAAGCGAGAAGCGTGATGGATTGCGCCTGCGTATAGAGGAAGAAGGCCCCAATCGTCAAAAACAAGACGCGGAAGACGAAGCGACCGCGGTGGACCGAGCGGAACAACAGAACGAGAAAACTCGCGGCGAACGTTCCGACAGCAAGTCCACCTTCAATCAGACTCAAGTCAAACGCATTGCCGCCCCGTTCACCGACGAGAATCGGGATGCTCATGATGAGCGGTCCCATGACGAACAAGTTGACGATGGCGATGGATAGCGTTCCGCTCCGTAAAATCGGTGTGCTCGAGACGTAACGGATGCCTTCTTTCAAGTCGAAGATGACATGACCGAGCGACATGGCACGGGCGAGGGGGATGGGGTCGCGAATCAAACGCGGCATAATCAAGATAGCGGCGATGGTAATCAAGACGGCCGCCGTCCCGAAGCTGAGCCCGAAGCCGCCCCATGTGAGTAACGCACCGGCGAGGAACGGTCCGAAAACGAACATGAGCTCGAGCGTCCCTTGGAAGAGCGAGTTGGCACGTTGCAGCTCTTCTTGTTTGACGAGCGACGGGATCAAAGAAGACAACGCTGGATAGGACATGCCGTCCAGTAGACCGAACACGATGGAGATCATGATCAAGGCGGACACCGAATACGCGTCCGCGAGATGGAGCGCAACGACCGCGACCATGAGGAGACCTTGCCCGAGGTTCGTCAAAAATAAGAGCCGACTCTTTTGGAATCGGTCAGCGAACACGCCACCAAATATCATCATCACGACACGCGGCAACGAGACGGCGGTCATGATGATCCCGAGGAGGGCCGGTTGCTTCAGCACATCGATTGTGAGCCACGACACGCTCAAGAAGAAAATCGAGAAGCCAAGCGTGAGCGTCATGCCGGATAACCATGTGAACACGAATCGTGGATTTTGTAGCAAATTCATAAAGAAAACCTCAGTCTTTTTGCCTTTTAATATAGTTAAGTTAACTAAACTATAAGGTGAATTAACTTCCCCGTCAAGCGAGTAGGCTGTTGCAAAACAATTGTAAAAAAACGGAACTTTTCTTCTGGTAGAATCGTATAGTGAGATAAGAGGTGAAGAAGATGAATAAACATCAGCGTTTGAAGCAAATGGTTACCGGAAACCGGAAATGGCTTCTCGTCAGGCTCGGTTTCGCGATTCCGATTGCCGTACTCGTTTTCTTCTTTTTACAGACTGAGACACGATCAATCGCATACGGAAGTTTGCTAGTGACGTCATTGTTAGTATACGGAGTGATGATTGGGCGGGAAAGTCGATTCATGAGCGATTTTACGGACCGTGTCCGAGCGAAGCAGATCATTCACATCCAATATGCGTTCGACTATATGATGATTGTTTTTCTCTGTTTCGTGTTCCCATTGCTCATGAAGCTAGAATCCGTCAGCTGGGTTCCGTTTTTAGTCTTCTCCCTGACGGCTCTTGGCTTCTTGCTCGTCGAACGCCTGCTCGATGAGAAAGTAAAACGGATTGATCCGGAGCAACCGACACGTCGAGACGTCAAACGGGAGAGCTTTTAAGGAGAGATTCGATGAACAAACAAGAACGCATCAATCTGATTTATAAAACCAATGTAAAGACGGCCGTTCTTCAAAGTCTGCTCACGTTTCCGATGGTGTTTTGTCTCGTCGGATTGATTCAGTCGAATTCATGGAACGGTTGGTACGTGGCCGGCGTACTCGTTTGTCTTTTGCTGCTGGGAGGAATCTTCTTCAAGGCGAACCGAGTCGAGACCGAGTTGACTGAGCGAGAAGATGCCAAAATCATCATCGCCCGTCGGAACGGATTTGTCTTTGCGCTGTTCGTCGTATTCATTTTATCGTTTGCGCTGACGCTTAACTTTGGTTGGATGTACGCCTGGATATTAGCTGTGGCAGTTGCTGTACTATACGGTGGCTACCGCTTGATTCGAAAACAAGACGAGCGATTGAGCGACATCGACACGGAGCATCCGATGCTGCGTGAGATTCGACTCGACAACGTCAGAGACTGAGGAGGTACGAGATGAACAGGGAAACCCGGACTGAAGCATTGTTACAAATCAATACGAGGTATCGTCGTTTTATGATTGGAAGCAGTGTCGTCATCTTTGTGAGTGCGCTCTATTTCATGATGCATACGACTTATTCTGGCGTGATTGCGGTGGTCAGTCTCATCCCGACGTTGTTTTTTGAATGGAAACAGACGACGCTCTATTTGCAGTTCAATGACGACTGGACGTATCGACGTCTCATTAAACTACAGTTTTCCTCACTCGTTTTCACGTTCATCTTATTGTTCAGTCTGATTGCCCTGTTTTTAACGGGACAGATCCATCCGGACGTGTTGATGTGGGCGGTGGTCATCGGGGCACCACCTTCAGTCTTGTTACCGCTGTGGATCGATCGAAAACTGCTCAAACTCGACCCGGAACACGTCACGTCGAACATGCTGGCTAAAGCCAATCGCGAGAAGTTAAAACGTCGTCTTGACGGAATCAATGATTAGAAAAGGAATGGAATCGTATGACGAAACAACAACGGATTGACGAAATGAACCGATACCGTGAACAAAAAAAGCGGCGACGAGACGTGATGTTCGCGCCCGTACCTGGACTATTATTTGTCACGTTGCTCGCGGATCATATTTGGTGGGCTGGCTTAGGGTTGATGGGGTTGTTCGCCAGCGGTTCAATCGTGTATTTGCTGAAAGAAGGAGAGGCGTTCGCTCATCTATCGGATGAAAGAGGGGCTCGAATGGCGACGCGGAACATCTATCGGATTTTAAGCGGGTGGTACGTCTTGATCGTCGGTAGCGTGGCAAGTTATAAACTGGCGGTCCCTTGGTGGACATGGGTGTTCGTCCTAGGAATGGCGGTGCTGTTGCCGTTTCTGAATAAACGCTTCAATGAAACTGTCCAAAGCGCGGATACAGCTCAACCGGTCCGCTCTGAATTGGCAACGGCGAATGGGTTGAAATGAACATGCTGACGAAACAAGAACGAATCGAGCGATTATTCGCGCATGAGGATGCGACGTGGCACTGGCGCTACTGGGGACTTTTCTTCAGCTTAATCGCTGTCGCGTTCATCTCGTATCAGACATCGATTTACTTACCGCTCATCCTATTTGCAGTGTATTTGCCGCAATTATGTGTCGCGTGGTGCAAGACGAAAGTGTTGCTGACATTTAACCCAAATCCTCGCTATCAGCGCTGGATTTACAGTGATTTTATCGTCGAATGGTTCATGTTTTTGCTGTTTATCTGTCTGCTCGCTGCTCATCATACCGGCTTTCTCACGGTTTGGCCACTCCTGGCTATGTTGGGGACTGGGACGATTGGCGGGTTACTGTTTTCCTACATGGCCAACCGAATCGTTTTGAGATTTGATCAACATCACGTCACGAATCGGATGTTCAACGAAGCGAAAACGGAGCGCCGAACACACCAAAAGACGAGTTCCTGATAGTCGGAACTCGTCTTTTTCACATTTCAGGACATCGGTCCTTTATCCTCCACCGCTTGCGGAGTAAGCTTAACACGTACACAGTATATAGAAAGAATCGAGGAAGAGACTATGCTAGCCATTGTGATTGGACTCGTCATCGGCATTTTGTTGCCGGTACAGACGAGCGCGAACTCCCGGCTGCGTTCGATTCTCGGGTCACCGTTCGTCGCATCGTTTCTGTCGTTCGCCGTGGGGCTAACGTTTTTATCAATTACGTTACTCCTCACCGGTCAGTCATTCGGTATCGACTCATCGCTTTTTCGTACCGAACCGCTCTGGATCTGGTCGGGCGGTTTGTTTGGGGTCATCTTTTTAACGGGGAACATCCTCTTGTTCCCGAGGCTCGGCAGCGTCCAGACCGTCATCATGCCGATTTTCGGACAGATTTTGATGGGACTCTTGATTGACCACTTCGGCTGGTTCAATTCAACCGTCAACGTCCTCACGCCGTGGCGTGTACTCGGGGCTTTGTTCGTGTTGCTTGGGGTCGTCGGGACGGTCGCGCTCACGGACTGGATCAATCGTCGTCGCGGCAAACTCGTCGTCTCGTCACAGACAGGAAGCAAAAATTTGAACGCTTGGCGCCTCGTCGGGATTGCGACCGGGATGATGAGCGCGACGCAGACGGCCATCAACGGCTATGTGGGAACGGTGCTCGAATCGGCTTTGAAAGGGACGCTCGTCTCGTTCGTCGTCGGAATCGTCATGTTACTGCTCATCTTGGTCGTCTTGCGGCCGAACGTCGAATGGCGTGGACTACGCGGGCAACCGTGGTGGATTTGGCTCGGCGGCATCATCGGGGCGCTGTTCATCGGTGGGAACGTCTTGATCGTACCGATGGTCGGCACCGGCATCGCCGTCGTCATCGTCATTGTCGGCTTGTTATGCGGGAGTCTGCTCATCGACCGCTTCGGCTGGTTCGGGGCCGCAAAGAACCCGGTCACCGGGATTCAACTCGTCAGTTTGCTCGTCATGGTCATCGGGATCATGTTGATTCGTTTGTCATAAGGGAGGAAAGACAACATGCGCGGAGTACTGTTCGCTATCAGTGGCGGCTTCTTTTTGACGCTGCAGAGCGTCGCCAACGCTCGCATCAGTTCGAGTATCGGGACGTGGCAAGCTGCGACGTTGACGCAATTGACAGGTTTCCTTGTCGCGCTCATGATCATGCTTCTCGTCCGCGACCGGACGTACGTCCACATGCGCCGCGTCGAGCCGCTTTATTTGTCAGGGGGCGCGTTCGCTGCGTTCATCTTGTTCAGCAATATGACGGCCGTGCATGAGCTCGGCGTTACCCTCACCATCTCATTGTTCTTGATTGCCCAGCTTGCCCTCGCGCTCGTCATCGACTGGCGCGGCTGGTTCGGGATGTTGCGCCGTGACTTGAATCGAACGCAACTGCTCGGGGTCGTCATGATGATTGTCGGGATTCTCGTATTGAAAGGATGACGCGTGATGGAACAGATTGACCGTTACATGAAGCGGTATGGGTTGGATGAGGTGCTCCCATCAGCGGTCCGACCTCAACTTAAGCTCGTCCGTTACGTGACGGGGGAGGCGATTTGCACCCAAGGAGCTAAGGCCGAGCAGCTCCACTTTCTCGTCAGTGGAAAGATTCGGGTGGCCCACACGTCAGCGGCCGGGAAGCGGCTCGTCTTGTCGTTCAAACATCCGCTCGACTTAATTGGGGACATCGAGTACGTCCGCCGCACGCCGTTCTTGAACACGGTCGAGGCAGTCACATCGGTCGAGATGCTCGTCGTCCGCTTCGACGACCTCGCGCGTCATGCCAAGGAGGACGTCACGTGGCTCCACTATTTGCTCGAAGGCATCACGAAGAAGTTTGAGATGAAGTCGCAGTCGATGAGTTTTAACTTGTTTTACCCGGTCGATGTGCGGCTCGCGAGCTATCTGTTGTCGATGACACCGGAAGAGACGACGCTCGGGTCGACCGTTGATGAGTTGACCGATATCGCCGATTTGATTGGGACGAGCTATCGCCACGTCAACCGGACGCTCAAGCGGTTCGTCGAGCAGGGATTGATTGAATGGGATCGTCGATCGATTGCAATCATGGATCGCGCCGGGTTGATTGCTGTTGCTGGGGAGAGTATTTATGAATGAGGAGGACACGTCATGGCACTAGGAATGATGCTCGCGGTCATGGGCGGCATGCTCGTCTGTGTGCAGAATACGTTCAACGCCAAAGTGAAAGAACGGGTCGGGGCGTGGGCGACGACGACGCTCGTGCTCGCCCTCGGTTTCCTGGCATCGCTACTCGTCGGGCTGGTCAGTGAAGGATTTGGTCTGTTCGCCGTCACGGGGATGGAGACGTGGTACTGGTTCAGCGGCATCATCGGGGTCGGTGTCGTCATGAGCGTGACGCAAGGCGTCCAACAGCTCGGACCGAGCCATGCCATCTCGATCGTCATGGTGTCGCAAATCCTGTTCGCGCTCATATGGGACACGCTCGGCTGGTTCGGTCTCGAAGCGATCCCGCTCACGTGGAAGACAGCGCTTGGCATCGTGTTGATCGTCGGCGGGGTACTGTTGTTTCAGTTGAGTGGGAAGAAAGAGACGGCCCACCAAAAAGCAAAGCAAGTCGTCTAAAAGGATTTTCGACAAGTTGAACAAGTTTGCCCGTGTTCCTGCCGTTTGACGACGGTTTGGCAATGCGGGCATTTTATTGTGAGCGAGGTCTGGGCCTGAACGGGGGAGCGGTCCCTAAACGATGATGGGTAGATGGTATAAGAACGGGTCACAATGCAGCCGACGATGCCGAGTAGGATAGCTAAAATGAGAATATCCATCGAAATACCTCCTAATTATTGGTATGCTACTCCTATGTACGGTAAACGGTCCGAATTGGTTTCAAGGAGGAACAAATGATGATGACACGAGAAGAAAGAGTCGAGCAGTTACAGAAGCGCCCGAAAAAAGGTGTATTTAATTTGTTATGGGCCACCACGGCTGGACTAGGACTGGGGTGGTGGATTTATACCAATGCATCATTGCCAATGCTTGCAGCCTTCTCCTTTTTGATGATGACGGCTGTCCCGCTCAGTTTTGTCACGTGGCAGAAGACACGTACACTTTTGACATTCAATGAGCATCGCTCCTACCAACGATTGATCCGGGCGAAAGGCGTCATCGCGATTGCGATGTTATGGGGTATGCTTGGTCTGATGTTTGGGTATGTATCCGGATACTTCGCATTGCCGGTATTCAGTGGACTGTCGGCGATGTTGATTGCAGGCATGTTAGTGGTTGAGACATGGCTTGATACCCGCTTGCTTCGGATCGATCATGAGCATGTCGCGGATAGCTTGCTTGGCTTTACGAAACGGGAGCGCTTGAAGCAGAAATGGGAGAATGAATGATGGTCGAGCATAAAGATCGCTTGCTTCAATTGATGCGGTTTGAACAAGTCTCGATTCGTTTATTCGGTCTCCTGGTCGCCATCATCATCTTGATCTCGTTTTATCTCCATAGTCGTTACACTTTAACGAACATGCAAGTGTTCGCAGCCTTTTTGGTCATTTACGCATCACTGATTTTATGGGATTGGTTGCGGATGAAGCTACTGCTTCGCTTTAGTTCGGATGAGCTGTATCGCCGATATGTTCGAATCAACTTTCTAATCATTTTCATGACGGTCATCGGGCTCGCTATATTTATTTGGGGTACAGTCATTCAAAATTTTCAACACGTCACGTATCCATTGCTTGGTACGCTAATCGTCTTGCCATGTCTTTATTTTGAATGGTGGGTGAATGAGCGACTCAAAAAGATTGACCCAGCGCATGTGACGAATCAAGACATTCGCCAATACAGACGATTGAAGAAAGCAGGGAACTAATGATCATTTGGAACGATATACCGGACGACCCGAACCGGTTGCCCACATTAACAGACGACGTGTTGACTGAAGTGGAGACGCGACTCGGGGTGAAACTGCCTATTGATTATCTCGAGGCGATTCGTATCCAGAACGGGGGATATGTCGAAAATCGCGACTTACCGATTACATGGAATGGACAAGATGACATTGCCCTCGTTGATTCAATTGCTGGAGTTGGTTTGAATAAAGGGCTGATTGAATCGAAGGCATTGTTGACGGAATGGGGTGTCGTGGATGAACGATTGATTGTGTTCGCCGGTGACGGTCACTTCTTCCTCGTATTCGACTACCGTGAAGGCGCGACGCCGAAGATTGCCTATATCGATACGGATACGGAAGAGATTGATGTCTTGTTCGACTCGTTCCGTCAATTTAGTGAAGCGCTCACGACGGTGGATATGGGAGTATATGAAGAAATGACTCCAGAATCAGGTACTGAAATGAAACAAGGGGAGACGCTCCTGAAAGATGCGCGACGCCTACTCTATAGCGATCATCTAGAAGACAAAAGGATTGGTGCGATTATTTGGTTCAATAGCTTGGATTTACTTGAAGCGGACGAACTCGTTCGTGAGCTGTTGACCTGGATGGATGACAAGACGTTGCGAGAGACGGCGACAAGCGTCATTCAAGAAGTCATCATTCGACGGAAGCCTTTAAATCAACAACTGTTCGAAGCATTTTTTGAGACGCTCCACAGGCAAGACGACGCCTATAGTAAACAACGCTACGAAGAGACGATGTACATTCTCGATAACGATATTCGAGTCGAGTGAAACGATTTGCCGTTTCTTTTCGTAAAAGAAGGTAACGAGATTTGATTAGGGGGATTGGATGGTTGACCATAACATAAGACTTGAACGCATGATGGAGAACGATCGAAAGCGACAAAAACAAATGTTGTACCCGACGATAGGAATCATCGCACTGTTCATCATCTATTTTTGGGCGACGGACGTCCTCTTACTGTTGCCGATCATCTTGGTCGGACAGCTGCCCGTGCTGTATAAAGGGTGGCATCGGATGAAGTTGCTGCTCACCTTCAACGACGACGCTCGCTACCAACAGAAAGTACGGTCCGAGTTCGGCTTGGCCGTCGGGAACATCGTGTTTCTTTTATTGTTGATCGCTAGCTCGATGCTCGGGTGGATCACGCTACTCACGCTCGTCATCGTCGTTATCGTCGGTCTGATCACGTTCTTGGCGCTTGGGATTCGCATCGACCGTGAGTTGAAAACGATTGACCCGGAGCATGTGACCGCGACGGAGCTCGGCAAGGCGCAACTCGAGCGCGAAAAACGAAAGTCATCATGATGGGAGTACCTAACTATGGTTAATAAAAATGAACGGCTGAAACAAATGGTCGAGAACGACCGAAAGGTGAACCGGACGGCGCTCTTGCTCACGTTGGCAATTTTAGGGATCGCCTTTTACTTCATCTTTACGCAAGACATCACCCTCGCGACATTCGCCATCATCATCATGGCGACGCAATTGCCGAGCCTCTATCGGGCGTGGCACCGCATGAAGTTGCTGCTCACATTCAATGACGACGCGCGCTATCAAAAGTTCGTGCGACTCGAGTTCGGCATCGTGCTCGCGAACGTCATCTTGCTTGGGGTCTTCATCGCCATCGCTTGGGCGATTGAAGGGTCACTCGTCATCTTCGCCATTATGCTGCTCGCCTTGTTTATCCCATTCATCTTCTTATCGGTATGGGTGAACCGGAAAATCGAGTTGATTGACCCGGAGCACGTGACGAATCATGAGCTGCGGACGGCGCATCGCGATGAAGCGAAACGTCAGCTCAAATAAGGAGGAAGACGATGGATCTACGAGTGTTTGACATGCTCTGGTCGCTTGGAACCTTTGCTGTCATGTTAGGCGGAATTATTGTTGTATTGAAATTGATTGTTGGAAAATCGAATACACGTAACTAAATAAGCATCTGACATGGCGTCAGATGCTTATTTTTAAGAAAACATGCCACCAAAATTCCGCAGATGACCATGCCAATCGTATAGAATTTGAAACGATGTCGTTCCCGAAACGAGTCGGTCATCGATTTGTGACTCCGTCACGCTTCGCAATCTTATCGCTCACTTGCTGACCACTCAACGTCACCATCGGCATGCCCCCGCCGGGATTGACCGTGCCGCCGACGAAGTAGAGGTTGTCGTACAGCTCGCTCTGTTTTTTGTGCTTGAAGCCGCCGTTCTGCTTCTTATCGGCGACGGTCCCATAAATCGCGCCCCGGTCCGAGCCGTACGTACGCTCGATGTCATGCGGCGTCCAAACATCGCGCGTCACCGTATGTTCGCGTAAGCCGTCCAAGCCCATCCGCTCGAGCTTATCGAGGACACGCTCTTCGAACGCTGCGTAGTCCTCTGGCGTGAACGGGTTATCTTGGATGTACGGGATGTGCGGCAAAATTTTGATGTTCTCGTGCCCAGGCGGCGCCTGCGTCGGGTCGGTCTTATTGACGTTCACCAAGTAAATCGTCGGGTCGTCCGGCAACTCGTGCTGCTCGAAGATTTTGTCCATCTGTTCATGCAAGTTCTCCGAGAAGAAGAAGTTGTGGTGGCCGAGCGCCGGGTACTCTTTGTTCACCCCGAGGTGGAGCACGAAGCCGGAACTGGCCGGCTCATATTTTTCAACGAGCTTGTCGACGAACTGTTCATCCGCATCGACCATCTTTTGATAGAACGGGATGACTTCCATGTTGGAGACGAAATAGTCGGCCGAACGGAGCCGTCCGTCCTCGAGCTCAATGGCCGTCAGTTGACCGTTCAACGTATGCGCCCGAACGACGCCTTGACCGGTATGGAGCTTCACACCAATTTCTTCAGCGAGTTTCGTCAATCCTTCCGCGAGTTTATGCGTGCCGCCTTCGACGTACCAGCAGCCTTGCGCGTGCTGCATGTAAATCATCATGTTGAGGACGGCCGGCGCGCTGTACGGGGATGAGCCGACATATTTCACGTAATACGACAGCATCGTCCGCAAATGCGGGTTGCTGATTCGTTTGGCAATCCCGTCGTACATCGTCGACGTCAAATCGAAGCCGAACAACGTCGAGAAAAGACCGTTCTTGGCGACCGCTTCGCGCGGCGATTCGAACCCTTCTTTCAAGTATGCCTTCTCCGTCGTGTTGTAAATCCGCTCGGCATATCTTAACAGCTCGCGATACTCATGCATATCTTTTCGTGACAGCGTCGGGTTAGCGCGCTCCATCACGTCTAAGTCGTGATAGAGATCGAGCACGGTGCCGTCCGGGAAGAACGAGCGCCACTCGAGATCGAGCCGTTTAATCGGTACGTAGTCTTCCATCTGCTTGCCGCTACCTGCGAACAGTTTCTCGAAAATCTGCGGCATCGTTAAAATCGAGGGACCGAGATCGAAGCCGAACCCATCCTGTTCGAGCCGGTTCACTTTCCCGCCGATGTGGTCGTTCTTTTCGTATAAGGAGACGTCGTATCCTTTTTGCGCGAGTGAGATGGCTGCTGAAATTCCCCCGAGCCCTCCACCAATCACAATCACAGACTTGTTCACGTTTTGCATAGACGAGCCGCCCTTCTTTCGCCAGTTAATTTTTATGAACCAAAGACATTCTTCTCCGTATACATACCCATTTGAGAAGTATTTTATCCAAATATTAACGTACAGGAGGGAACGATAAAAGTTTCAATGTGCACGGAGGCCACCTGCGACGAGCGGTCCTTCGAACGTGATCGTATAGATGATGCGGGCAATGTCCTCGGCCGTGTCGGGACGGTCGCTATAGAGCCATTCGTAAATGACACCCATATGGGCCGACGAGATGTAAGACACCTCGAACCCATGCTCGTCAATCAAGTCTAAAAAAGCCGTCTTGATCAATTGTTTCGTTCGTATGATGCGCAAATCAACATGTCCCATCTGAAATTTTCTCCTTTATCCAACACATGATTGGAAACTGTCTGATAACCGACACGCTGGCCGATCTTGCCGATTGTTGGGCTGTCGACGGGGGCCTATACTGAGTCTATAAACCAACACGGTGTCTATTAGTCAAGTGTACATGAATCGAGCATCGAAAAGGAGAATCGTTATGGATATTCAACTGAACGACATCAGTAAATCGTTCGGTGACCAATTGGCCATCGACCACGTCGGCTTTACCATCAACTCAGGGGACATCTGTTGCCTGCTCGGTCCGTCCGGTTCGGGGAAGACGACGCTCATCCGGCTGATGATCGGCGCTTTAGCCGCAGATAAAGGTTCGGTTCGAATCGGGGAGACGATCATGCCGAACATGCACATGCTCCACAACATCGGCTTCATGCCGCAAAACGACGGGCTGTACGATGACTTATCGGCCGAGGCGAACTTGGAGTTTTTTGGCTCGATTTATAAGCTCGGCAAGACGACATTGCAGCAACGCATCAAGGAAGTGCTCACGCTCGTCGATTTGACGGACGACCGCAAAAAACTCGTCCGAAATTTCTCGGGCGGGATGAAAAAACGGCTGTCGCTCGCGATCGCCATCCTCCATCAACCGGACGTCTTGTTTTTAGACGAGCCGACGGTCGGGATCGATCCGATTTTACGCCGTCAGATTTGGAGTCAGTTCCAGATGATTCGTGAGAGCGGGACGACCATCATCGTCTCGACGCACGTCATGGATGAGGTGCTCGAGTGTGACCGGGCCGCGCTCATCTATAACGGACGCTTGATCGCTTACGACACCGTGCCGCATCTGTTAGACCAAACGGAGAACGGTCGCGTCGAGGAACTGTTCCTCATCGCTGGTCGTGAAGGAGGGACGGATCATGCGTAACTTGGCGAAGCGCGTCATCTTTCAGACGCTCAACGATAAACGGAGTGTCGCCTTGATTTTGATCGCACCGCTCCTCATTTTGACACTCGTTTACTTTCTCCTCGGGGACTCGGATTACGTGCCGGTCGTCGTGCTCGATGACAACGCACAAACGCAACTCGTCGAAGCGTTTGAAGCCGAGACGCTCGATGTCCGGTTGGACACGGTCGACGGCCCGTTCGATTATTTGGAAGACAATAAAGACGTCGATGCGATTTTTGAAGCGACGCAGGAAGGAACGACGATCACACTCCGGGAACCGTCGACGAAATCTTCGAAGGCGGTACGGGAGATTCAAGCGGCGTTGTCGGCATTGAATCCGGCGGCTGATATCGAGATGAACTATGTATATGGGGAAGAAGGACAATCGACGTTCGACTCGTTCGGCTATGTGTTCTTGTCACTGTTCTCGTTCTTCTTCGTCTTCATCCTGTCCGCGATGGCGCTCGTCAAAGAGCGGAGCGGTGGCACGCTCGAACGTCTCCTGATGACACCGATCAAACGTGGACAGGTCATCTTAGGGTATACGCTCGGCTACGGCGTATTTGCGGTCGTTCAGTCCGTCCTCATCGTTCTGTATACGATTTACGTGCTCGGTCTGACCTCGCTCGGCAATATCGGCTGGGTATTTCTCGTGATGATTTTAATGGCGGGGACGGCTGTCTTGTTCGGTGCGACGATTTCAGTGTTCGCTCGTTCTGAGCTCCAAGTCGTCCAGATGATCCCGTTCACGATCATTCCGCAAGTGTTTTTTTCAGGGTTAATCCCGCTCGACTTGATTCCATACGGACTTGGCAACTTGAGCTATATCATGCCGATCTTTTACGGGGCGACCGCGATTAAAGAAGTGATGGTGTACGGCAGCGGCTTCTCTGGCATCTGGGTCTACGTTCTCGGTTTGGTTGTCTATGCCGGGATACTCTACTTGCTCAACATGCGAGCGCTCGGGAAGTATCGGGGGCATTGAGTCATAAAGCGAGCACCCAATCTTGGAACTGTTGAAATGCTGGTATCTGTCCGGCCAAGCGAATCACGATGAACCAGGCCCCGGTGTAAAGAAAAGCCGAGATGGCGTTATAGAGCGCATACGTCCGAAACTTGAGCGATGTGAAACCGGCCACGTAATGGAGGGGATGGCGCAAGCCGGGAATGAAATAAGAGATGAGGACAATCCGTGACCCATATTTCTCATAGAGTGACTGCGCCCGATTCAAATAACGGGAATCACGCGTAGAAGATGGAATCACGTGATGCAGGCCGCGACCGACAAGATAAAACCAGCTGAACGCGAGCGTGAAGACGACCCACGTCGTGAAGAAGAGCGCTCAACCAGAAGGTGCGACAGTCAGATGGGTAATCATTAATACGTCGTCTGATAGTGGGGTAAACATGATGCCGACGGCGAGCATCACGTATTGCGTCAATAATTCCATATTCGTTCACTCCTTACCTTTGTCTAGTATCCCCTGACAAACGTAAGGAGTTTTTAGCGTCATCTTAAGAAATCTTAAGAAGTCCCACAGAAATCGTTGTCATCCCCGCGCTATACTCATTATCAATAGACAGGTTGACTAAACAGGAGTAGAAAAAAGATGCTACGCTAGGTTTGACCGAGACGACTGATGAGGTCGTTCATAAACATACGTGTAACGCGTATTCAGGCAAGGAGGAAGAACATGCGGTCACAACCAACCATTTTGATTGCGGATGACGACGAGGCCATTCGCGAGCTGCTCGTAATTTATTTAAAAAATGAAGGATATGTACTTCGGTTTGCGAAGACGGGCCAAGAAGTGCTCGACGTCGTCGCGCATGAACCGATTGACTTGCTCGTTTTAGACTGGATGATGCCCATCATGGACGGCATTTCCGCATGTATCGAAATTCGGAAGACACAGTTTATGCCGATTTTGATGCTAACGGCTAAAACGAGTGACTTGGATTTGATGCAAGGGATTTCTGTCGGAGCGGATGATTATATGAAAAAGCCGTTCAATCCGCTCGAAGTGACGCTTCGGGTTAAGTCGTTGCTCCGACGCTACCGTGACTATGGGGCACATCAAGCGACCCAGTCTGGAAAACTCATGTTTCAAGAGTTGACGCTCGATGTGCAAACGAGACAATGTCAAAAAGGCGAGACGCTGATTCGTCTCACGCCGAAAGAATTTGATATTCTTGCCTATTTCATGCGACATCCGAATCAAGTGCTGACGGTCGAACAGATTTATGAGGCCGTGTGGGGCGAAGATGCGTTCGAGGTCGATAATACGGTGATGGTGCATATCACTAAAATTCGAGAAAAGATTGAAGACACACCACGAAAACCCTCGTATATCAAGACGGTTTGGGGCGCGGGTTACCGGTTATGAGACAGCGACAGTGGGACCGATTACTCGTCAAGTTGATTGGAATCATCTTAATCAATGCACTCATCGCGACGATCGCGTTTTTAATTATGGGCTACTCGATCAGTATGTATTATATTCAAAATGAAACCACGCCGGAACCATTGACGTCCAATCTGGCGTTTTTAAGCGTGACGTTTATTACGATTATCATTTTTGTGATCGGTTTTTCATTGATGATGCGAACCACGCTACGAAAAATCACATATTTATCAGATGAGATTAAACGGATTGCGAACGGGGATCTTGATCGAACCGTGGACTTGAAAGGCCAGGACGAACTTGCATCCCTCGCGAAGAATGTCACGCAAATGTCCGCTCAGTTAAAAGAATTGTTTGAGCGGGAACGGGCCCATGAAGAGGAACGAAACCAGCTGTTCTCGAACCTGTCCCACGACTTACGGACACCGCTGACGAGTATTCGCGGCTATCTGCAATTGCTTGAAAGCGAACGCGTCATGACGGACGTCGAACGGAGTCATTTCAATGTGTTGAATGAGAAAACGGCACAACTCGAACGATTGCTCGATCAGTTGATGGACGTGAACCGGTTGTATTCGTCACAAGTGACGCTCTCGAAACAGCGAATGAACATCAGTCTGTTGACGACACAGCTCGTCCACGAGATGGGTCCATTGTTTGAAGAGGCGGGCTATCGTGTGTCGGTCAATGTGCAGCCTGACTTATACGTCGAAGCTGATCAAGACCAACTGATTCGGGTCTTTCAGAACTTGATGTCGAACGCATTGAAATATGCGGCACCGGATGGACTGATTGAACTGACACTCGTTGAACGAGACGAACATGTCTTATGGCGACTGTGTAATGAGACGACACCCCGGACGATTGCATCGATTGACCATTTGTTTGACCGGACGTATCGGGTGGACGCATCACGTGGCGAGACACCAGGGGACGGGCTCGGGCTGTCGATTGCCCGTCAAATCATGATTTTACACGACGGCACGTTGACAGCGTATGCTTCAGGAGAAGACCGGATTTGTTTTGAAGCATGTTTTTTCATCAAGTGAGACTAAAATAAGCATCCGAGCATTTGCTCGGATGCTTATTAGCGTTTAAGGAGTAAAGCGATGCCCGCAACGAGAAGCGCGAGCCCGCTATACATCCGTACTTGATGGCAAGTCACTATCTTTCACCCCTGTAAGTCATTATAGTTCGTTCATTTTTTTGGCGACGCGAAGTTTTGTCTGTCCCATCTCTTTATAAATAAAGAGAATCTCGTTGCCGTAATTGCCTGAAGGTTGCATCGCCCATTTGCGATGAAGGGCAGGCCATGTCGTCGCCGATCCCCGTTTTACGTAATGAAAACGCGGGTCGACGCGCGTCGAATTCAAGTTATCTTTTGAGGCATAGGCTTTCAGGTGTTGAATCTGAGCCAGCACTCCTTGATGCGGGGAACGGAAGAAATGACCTTTGACACCTTTACCGGTCGTGCCGATCCCTGAATAGTTATGCTGCTTCGGAAGCACGTCTCCGCCGTAGCGAAAGTAGCCAGTTTCTTTCAAAGCTTGTGCAAACGCGACGTCTCCGCGGACGCCTTCTTTGGCACCTAGAATGATGAACAGTTTGGCGAGTTCTTCAACCGTCGTGCCATGAAGACGCACATTCTTAGGGTTTTTCGTTTTCACGTAATCTGCCATTTGTTGCGGTTTTAATGCCGACGTTCCCATAATAGCACGATTCTCTTTCTTTGTTGCGGCTTCAACTGATATTGTAAAGGTGAAGGACGAAGTTATAATCATGAGACAGGTGATGCAGCAGACAAGTATGTTTTTCATCAAGAGGCCTCCGATTCGATTCAACAAACTATACAAATAATACCATATAATAACCAGATTGGTTGCTTCATTTTCAGGAAGAGGGAATAAAATCCAATTTACATGAACAAAGAATGGGCGAATCGGTTGTCGGCTTGTCACGTTCAAGTGAAACGGCCAAAACGAAACTAGGAGGATCATAATCTATGTTTAAAGCATATCAATTTCAAATAAAACTATTGGACAGCCCGACCCCCGTATGGCGCCGCTTTATCATCCCGGCCGAGACGAACTTCAAACGACTTCATGATGCCATTCAAATCGTGATGTGGTGGGACGACTCCCACTTGGCGAAGTTTGAAGATGATTTACGAAAGCCGACGTTCCGGTTCGTGTTAAACCCTGAGGAAGTGTATGAACACAAAAGTCGCCTCGCACATTTAAAGGAAAAGTCAAAACTGAGTGATTTTGAAAAGGGCCTATTAGAACGCTTCAAACAAGTGACGGTTCGGGATATGAAAAACGTGAAGCTTCCGAATGTTATCGAGTCTCATCAAACACTCTACTATACGTACGACTATGGCGAGGAGTGGCAACATCAACTAACGCTTGAAAAAGTCGTCGACAACTACCCGTATCCATATCCGATGGTGACAGAGTGGGAAGGGGAGACGCCGTTTGAAGATGTCGGAGGAATGGCTGGGAATCAGATGATTCAAGACATCTTGAACGACCCGGCTCATCCGCAACACGAGGAGTATGTGGAAGCGTCAAAGGATGTACAACCGTATCAAGTCAATAAAATCAATTTCCTGTTACAAGAGTATGTGACAGTGAAGCGAATGAAATAAGACAGAAACAAGCCGTCCTAATCAAATAGGACGGCTTGTTGTGTTAATTCGCTTTTTTGAGCTCTTCTGCATCTTCTTTAAAGTCGAATTTCTTAACATCGACCCGTTTCACAAAGAACGCTAAGATGAGCGCCAAAATATTCATCCCGAGGGCGACATAGAACGAATACTGAATCCCTGAGAGCAACGCTTGTTGCGTCAATGCGCCCATCGCACTTTCGGTAAGTGTCGCTGGGTCGACGCCGGTCATGAGCGATTCGGCTTCGGTCCGTGTCACCGAGTTCATGACGGTGATAAGGATGGCCGTACCGATCGCACCCGACACTTGTTGGGCAGTGTTGTTGATGGCAGTCCCGTGCGGGTTGAGATGCGTTGGCAACTGATTAAGACCGTTAGTTAAAATCGGCATCATGACCATCGACATCCCGAACATGCGAAGCGTGTACGTCGTCACGATGTACGTGTACGTCGAATCGAGTTGGACGTTGGCGAGCATGTATGTCGAGATCGCGGTAATCGTGAGACCTGTGATCGAGAGTAACTTCGGTCCGAACTTATCGAACAGTTTCCCTGTAATCGGGGACATGATCCCCATGATGATCGCACCCGGTAACAACATGAGCCCAGAGTCGAGCGGCGAGATGCCACGGACACTCTGTACGTAGGCCGGTGTCAAAATCATTCCGGAGAACATGGCGACGGCGTTGACAATCGCGATGATTGAAGCGAGCGCGAACATCGGGTATTTGTATGCCCGTAAGTCGAGGAGCGGTTTCTCCATGTTGAGCTGACGGATGACGAAGGCGATCAACGCGACGAACCCGACGATCATCGTCGTCAAGACGATTGGGTTATCCCAGCCGTCTGAACTCGCTGAGCTGACACCGTACAAGACGCCACCGAACCCGAGCGTTGATAAGACGAGTGACAAGTAATCGAGCGATTGGTCTTTATTTTGGACCATGACGTTCTCGGCTTTCCAGATGGCGAGACCGAGACCGATGATGGCGAGCGGGAGAATCATCTCGAACAAGACGCGCCAGTCGTAGTACTCGACGATGTAGCCCGAGAGTGTCGGACCGATTGCTGGTGCTGAAATCATGACGAGACCGAAAATGCCCATCGCCGTTCCGCGTTTTTCACGCGGGAAACTGACGAGCATGACGTTCATCAAGAGCGGTCCCATCGTAGACGCCCCGACCGCTTGAATCATCCGGCCGGCGAGTAAGGCACCGAAGTTCGGAGAGAAAGCGGCGATGGCCGTCCCGAGCGCGAAAATCGCCATCGACGTGATGAAGAGACCACGGTTCGAGAACCGGGTGATCAAGTAGGCCGATGCCGGGACGAGCACGCCTGTGACGAGCATAAATCCTGTCGCGAGCCATTGGACGGTCGAGTAGTCAGCAATCTCCAAATCGACCATGATCGATGGGAGCGCGACGTTAAGTAAAGAGTTGTTGAGAAAGGCGATGAACGCCCCGACAAAGAGGACCGCGAGCATGAGATACGGCGGTTTCTTTTGGAATTCTGGTTTCATACGAGTTGCTCCTTTATGTTCTGAATAGTTATATACTAGTAAGTGTCGATGTAGTGATTTTATACCCGCCGTACAAATAAATCAACCATTTTGTACTGTCGGTTCAAAATGGTATACTTAAGGCAGAAACCAGACAGAACGGAGCAATCAGTATATGAAGGATAAGAAACGAAAAGTTGCTGACGTCGCCATGGCTTTGTTCATTGAGAACGGAGTGCAGCAGACGTCGGTCCAAGAAATCATCGAACGGGCCAACATCTCAAAAGGCACGTTCTATAACTACTTCGCCTCGAAGACGGACTGTGTCGCCAACATTCTCGAGAACTTGCGCTATGACGCTGGACAACGCCGGATTGAGATGCAGATGGGACGTGACAAGCGCGACAAGGACGTCTTTATCGAGCAGATTTCGATTCTCATTCAATTGAACGAGGAGCGGAACCTCCACGCCTTGTTCGAGTCGATTATGTCAGCGAATGAACCTGAATTAAAAAAGCTCGTCCTACAACACCGCGTCTATGAGATCGAATGGCTCGCCATGCGTCTGACGGAAATTATCGGGGAAGAGATTCGCCCGTATTCGGTCGAGTTGACAGTGCTCTTCAACGGGATGTTGCAACATATCCTGTTCACACTCCGCATCACGAACACAGCCTACTCGATTCAGCGATTGATTCGTAATTTGTACGCCTACGTCGAGTTGATGGCGGCGCGTATGGTCGACACCGGAGAACATATCTTGAACCCGGTCACTGTCGATCAAATGCGGGGGACGACGGATAAGAACCTCGTCACGAAAGATGAGTTGATTGGGATGGCAGCGCGCATCCATGAGCACGTGAAGATGACCGAGGAACAAGCCGATTTATTCGAAGCAATCACGTACGAGCTCCATCAAGACCGGCTCCGTAAAATCGTCCTTGAACAGTTGCTGAAACCGTTCCAACGTTTGTTCAAAGGTGAGACGGGAGAGACGGAAGTTCAAAAGTTCACGAATCTCGTTTGGTTATACACGCGGACACACTAACGACAAAAAATGATTTTATCCCTTAATATAGAAGAAACACGGTACGAAAATAAATCTCAAAATATGCCACGAAAAAGAATTGATTCCTACAAATTCATGCCCTACAATCAAATTACCGAAAGCGCTTTCGGTAAGAGGAGAATGACATGGGCACGATTTATGATTTAGCTAAAAAAAAACGGCTTTTCGATTACGACGGTCTCCAAAGCGTTGAACAACTATAAGGACGTCAGCGAAAAGACGAGAGCCAAAATATTACAAGCAGCGGCTGAGATGGACTATCTGCCGAACGCACACGCCCAGTCGTTATCAACGAAAAAATCGTGGGCGATCGGAGTCACGTTCTCAGAAGCGAACGAAGTCGGAATGAAACATCCATTTTTTAACGGCATCATTGAAAGTTTCCGTCACGCGACCGAGGAACACGGCTACGATTTAATCTTCGCCTCTCGTAACCTCCGCAACCGCGACATGAGTTACCTCGAACACTTCAAACATCGAGCAGTCGACGGCATCGTCGTCATCTGTTCGGACCGGATGGACGAACAAGTCCAAGAGCTCATGCAAAGCGATATCCCGATCGTCGTGATCGATATGGACAGCGCTAACTGTAGCGTCGTCTATTCCGACAACTCGGAAGGGGCCCGCATGGCTGTGAACTACTTGTATAAGTTAGGCCATCGCGCCATCGCACATATCGCCGGCGATTCGTCGATTGACGCTGGGGCGGCCCGGGTCAAGGGGTATGAGCTTGCCATGCACGCGCTCGATTTACCGATTCAACCAGGATACTTGGTGAACGCCGGGTTCTTCTCGGTCGAGGAAGGCAAACAAGCGATGGAGCAGCTATTGCAACTCCCATCTCCGCCGACTGCCGTCTTCGTCGCAGGTGACCAAATGGCCATCGGCGCGATCGAAGCCGTTCATAAACATGGCCTCCGGGTGCCAGAAGACATCTCGATCATCGGTTACGACGATATCGAGATGATCAAGTACATCACTCCGAAGCTGACAACGATTCGTCAAGATACGGACGAAATCGGGGAAGCGGCGGCCGAGCTGTTGATTGAACAGATGACGGCCAAAGAACGACGCACGGAACGACGCGTCATCCCAGTCCGCTTGATTGAACGGGCGTCATGCGCACCGATTATAAAGTAAAGAAGTCACGATGATGTTTCGAAGTCGCTTTGTTCGCTTCAGCGGAATGGAGAGGAGAGAGCGATTTCGAAAATCATTTACCTCGAATCGAAACCGCTTTCGATATTTTATTTAGTTATTTTAGAAAGCGCTTTCGATGAATTATTACCTCTTCTTGAAAACGCTTTCTAAAAACTACTTATAAAGGACGGGTTCACACATGCGAAAAAATTAGTTAGCTTACTCTCGATCGGAGCACTATCAGTCGGCGTCTTAGGCGCGTGCTCAAACGACGAAGGATCTTCAGAAGCGACAGGCGGCAAAGACGACGTACTTAAAGTTTGGTCGTTCAGGGACGAACTTAAAGAGCCAATCAAAACATACGAAGAGAAGAACGGCGTTAAGGTTGAATTGACAATCGTTCCAATCGCGAACTATCCGACAAAACTTAAGCCGGCACTTGAAAGCGGCGTTGGGGCACCGGACGTCTTCACAGGAGAAATCGCGTTCCTCAAGCAATGGGTTGACGCAGGATACTGGGAAAACCTTTCAGACGAGCCTTATAACGTCGACGATATCTCAGACGATTACATCCCTTACGTCTTCGACCTCGGGAAAGATAAAGATGGCAACGTGCGCGCGCTTTCTTGGCAAACGACACCAGGTGGCGTCTACTACAAACGTAGCTTAGCGAAAGAAGTCCTCGGTACGGACGATCCGGCTGAAATCGGCAACATGATGAGCTCGATGGACGGCGTCTTCGAAGTTGCTGAGAAGATGAAGCAAAAAGGCTACAAGATGTTCCCGGACGAAGGCGCGATCCGTTGGTTCTCACAAGGCGCGAACCCAGAAGCATGGGTAAACGACAAGAACGAACTCGTCTTGACAGAAGACAAGATCAACTACATGGACTACGCGAAAGAACTTCGTGAGAAACAATACACGGCACTCGCTCCAGAATGGTCACCATCTTGGTTCGAAGGGATGTCGAAGCCGATCAAAGTGAAAGAAGACGGCAAAGAAGTGGAGACACAAGTCTTCTCTTACGTCCTTCCGACATGGGGTCTCCACAGCGTCTTGAAAGACAGCGCGAAATGGTACGCAGGCGTCATCGCGGACCAGAAAGCCAAACACGCGGATAGCGTCGAGGCGTAAGCTGGATCCATCCCTGCCGCTACAGGGGTGGATTTTTTGTGTGGAACCGATTCAAGCGGGGAACGTATGAAGTATGGAGAGGAGGACGGATGATGGCGTCACACCATAGAACGAATCAAGAGCGGGAACAGGGTAAGACGACCACGCTTATGATGATGTCGATGCTGTGCTGGTTCATGTACGGTTTGCTCTATGGGTTTGTCTATTCGAATGTCCTCATGATCTTTATTGTGTTGTTCTCTTCTTTTTTAGGCGTGAGAGGACTGATGGAACGGGACAAACGGATTGAACGGGAAATTAGTGATCTCGGTGTGGAGATTGATTCGGAAGAAGGGGAGATGTTGATGAAACGTGAATATGCGACGTACGAAGTGACAGGCTATGACGACAAAGGAAAAATCAAGTTCATTCATTTGAAGGAAGGCGAGTTCGTCTTGCCGGTCGAGATCAAAGGCGACGACTTGACGAAAATCAAGAAGATGATGGAACTCAATCCAGGCGTGACGGTTATCATCCATGCGGCCGTCGATCAGAAACGGATGCGTCTACAGGAGATTGACGGCTATTCGCTCAGGAAGGACGGATAACGATGCCCATCGCCAAACTGATGTCACGAGATGAGTCATGTGATGTAACGATTGAAAGCTACGCCTATGCCTATCCGGACGCCGACAACATCCATGACGCGGCCTGGCATCGCAACTGGGTCGGGCTTCATACGCCGGACCATCGCATCACGTTCGATGACATTATGCTCGACAGTTTGCTCGTCGCACACTACATACCGGTATTCGAGTCGTTCGTTGCCGGTGACATGCAACAAGTTGAGTTCGAACCGACAGAACCGTATATCCGCTTGACGGTGACGAGACGGGACGCGGATGGGGACGAAGTGGACGTGCGAGGCCATCTGGAGCACCCGCTCGGGGACGAGGTGGAAGAACTTGATATTAACTTTGAAACCTCTGTAGCGAACGTGGAACGCTTCCTAAAAGGCTTGCGGGACATCGCAGCTGAATTTCCGATCCGGGAACGTGAGAGTGATTTGTAATAAGATGAAACAGATGAAAAAAACGCCGTGACAGTAAGTGTCATGGCGTTACGAATCGAGTTGTGATTTATTGGCCCGGTACTTGCCTAACGAGTAGGCGGCACATAGAAGAAAAATCATATGTAGCCCGATGCCGATCAACATCGCATACGGGACGATGGATTTGAACCCAAGCCCGAAGGTGAGCGCTGCACTCGATAAGATCATGAAGCTAGGGGTGTAGTTTTTCATATCCAGTTACTCCTTATCTATTTGTTAGTAACTATCTTAGGTAGAAGAAGAGAAATCAAGAGTAGGGCCACCGATAGCCCGTAAGCTATAGACAAGATAGTTCTCGTGTCTTCTCTTGATAACTGAAATCCGACAATCATAGCCATCGCTAGAGCGAACGTAGGCAAAATAGCGATAGCAAACGCGATCCATTGCATATTTTTTCTTGTCATAGAGATCTTTCCTCATTTCTAAGTCGTGGCGACTGAGCGGACAATGTTTGAGGACCATCCACATTATTACTTGTTTCCCTAAATATAACAGCCCTTCTCATCGCTGAAAAGGGCTGTCTTGGGCTTAGGCTGACGCTTTGTCTGCGTCTTCTTGTGCTTTCAACTCTTCACCGTACGACACGCGGTCTTGCATGCGGACGAACGGGAGGTAGACGGCTACGGCCATGGCAATCGTTGCAATCTGCAAGAGCGCTGCACGCCATCCGCCGATTAAGAAACCGGAGATTACTGGTGGTGTCGTCCATGGCACTTGAAGCGAGTTGAACGGGTCGACCCAGCCCCAAAGGATTGAGAAGTACACCATGAACGATGCGATGGCAGGAACGATGACGAACGGTACGAACATGATCGGGTTGAACACAATCGGCATCCCGAAGATGACCGGCTCGTTGATGTTGAAGAGACTTGGTGCAAGCGAGAGCTTACCGAGTTGCTTCAAGTGAGCCGAGCGGGCGACGATGAGTGTTGCGATAATGAACCCGATTGTGATGCCTGATCCACCGAGCTTCGTGAACACGTCGAGGAACTGGATTGTAACGATTTTCGCGTTCTCACCGGCAAGGAGTGTTTCACCCGCATCGAGGAGTGCTTGGTTTTGAAGCGTGTTAGCTGTAAGGAGTGGTCCCTTAATCCCCATGAGGATGGCAGCACCGTGAATTCCACACCACCACATGACTGACATGAGCACCACGATGATGACGACTCCGGCAAGTGTGTCTGTCAAGTTTTGAAGTGGTGCTTGAAGCACGTCATAGACGACTTCTGTGAACGTATGCTCGGCAACCGCTTTCATCTTTTCGACTAACATACTTGTTGACATACCTGCTGCACAGAAGAGTCCGATTTTCATCATTTTTGATCCATTCCTTTCAATTGGTTGATTTCGTTTTGCATGTTCATCATATAGCCGAGCATCTCTTTTACGAGGATCGTGTTCATTAAGTGGTCTTGCGCGTGCACCATGAGGACTCCGACCGTAGCCGTTTTCCCTTGTGCCTCGAGTGTGACGAATTTCGTCTGGATGGCGTGTGCTTCTTTTAATGTCGCGTCACCAGCTTTGACCGCTTCAGCCGCTTCTTCTGCTTTGCCTTCTTGCATCAACAGCATCGCATGATGGTAGCTTGCTTTCGCGTCGCCTGAAAGGGCGATTAAACCGAAGATATCTTTGGGAGTAATTTCAATTGTTTCAGAAACCATAGTATCTCTCCTTTTTGTATGGATAACCAAAATTCATAGTTACAAATTATAAAAAGATGATAGTGAACGATGCCGCTTACATGTAAACCCTTTCTTTTGCCCGAAATGCGAACATAAAAAAACGCACACGAGAACAATCTCTCGAGCGCGTTTAGGACTTGATGTTTGAGACTTTGAGCATCTTCACATGACGGAAATGATGTGTCGAGCGCGATACGTCGAAGATTTGACCGTTTGTCAAATAGACGGTGTTGTCAACGAGGAGGGCCGGATCGTTTTCGTTCAACCCGAGTAGTTTGGCATCTTCTGCGTTCAAAAAGTCGGCGTAAATGACACGATCGGCGAAACCAATGGCGAGTTTTTGGTCGTTGCGGAAGTAGTTGTAAATCGACTTCTCGGTGATGTTCCGGTCGAGATAGACGACAAGGTCTTTCCGGAAATACGAATCCTCGACCGAGAACGGATGGTCATCGACGAGCCGGAGACGTTTGACGTAGTAGACGGGCGTCCCGACGTTGCACTTCATCCGTTCGGCCACTTCATCGTTCGCTGTCGTCAATTCGAAATCAAGGACGCGCGTCTCGACTTTCCGTCCACTGAAGTCGCTCGTGAGACCTTGCAACTTCTCGAGGTTCACGTAATCGCTCATATAATGGTCACGGACGAAGACGCCGCTCCCTTGGACTTGATAGACGTAGCCTTTATTGACGAGAATCTCGATCGCTTTTCGGATCGTGTTGCGACTGACGCCGTATTTCGTGGCGTATTCTTCCTCGGTGAGGAGCTTGTTCGTATGTTGATAGACGTGATTCATAATATCCGTCTCAATCTGTTCAGCGACTTGCTTATACTTTGGACCCATGACTTTCTGCACCTTTCGCAACAAAATTTGTAGGTATGAATACGCTATCAGTATATCGGAAATTATAGATTGATGGACGACAATCCTTCGGCATTTGTTGAAAAACGTCGAACGATTGTGAAGAGAATCCTTGAAAATGGCGAAACGAATTTGAAAGGGTTTCGTATAGAAAAGGAGAAGAGTTGAGGAGGAGAAGGATATGGCACAATCAGTTCGAATGGAACGGGAACGAGAATGGAAGCAACGGCATACACGCATCGGGTACGTCTTATTGGTGGTGGTCATCCTGACGTTCGCGTTGATGTTCGTTGGACAGACGACGTGGATGACTGTCCCGCTCGGTCTCGTCGGAATCGCCCTGCTCGTCTCGGACGTGGCGAAATATCGGATGAGACGGTCGTTTCTGGTCAATCCTGTCGCCAAAAAGATGCTCCGCTGGCAATTAGGATACGACCTCGTAAATACGAGTGTGCTTGTCATCATGGTCGGTGGGCTATTGATCTTTAGTCGAGACAACCTCTATTGGGCGTTCGCTGTCGTCATCTGGGGAATCATGGCCGAGATCGTGTCGCGCCGTTTGAACCGGACACTACAAGAATATGACCCAATCTTACGCGCCCTCGAGTTGGAGGAAGTGAAATGAAGAATCGTCGAGTAGAGGCGGAGCGCGCCTGGTTTCGCGCATTCCACCAACTGATTTTTGGGATTTTAGGCGTGTTTCTCGTCATCGTGATCCCCGCCACGATATGGACGGACAGTTTGGATTGGGGCATCGTTTATACGGGGCTTATGCTCGTCCCCATCAATGTGATGTACGTCAAGCGTTACCGGATGCGGCGGACGTTGAATCCGCAATTGTCGCATCTCTATCGCCGACAAATCGGAAGTGACTGCCTGAATACGGTCGCCTTTTTTATCGCCATCAATGGGGGGAAGCTGCTAGAGTCGAATACAGCATATATC
The DNA here is from genome assembly GCF_018617975.1 of Exiguobacterium sp. s21. NCBI lineage: Bacteria > Bacillati > Bacillota > Bacilli > Caryophanales > Exiguobacterium > Exiguobacterium sp. s21. Next base: position 93,982 of record NZ_JACSLF010000009.1, read on the forward strand.
GGTGGAGTTCTGATTGTGGGCGTGGCCGGATGGGTGACGATGCGAATCGAGAAGCGGATGAAAGAAGAGGATGTGTGGCGTCCTACATATGAACAACTGAGGGGGTGAGCGGATGGAGAATCAGATTCAACAAGAAGTCCGATGGGTGAAGCGAATCCGACGAATCGGTGTACCAGTACTAGTCCTCTATATCCTATCTATGATTGTGGCCCTTCTATTCGAAAAGATGTTGTTGATTCCTTTAATGTGGTCCGTGGCGCTGTTTCTAATTTTCATGGGGCATACACAATACCGCCTCCTTCGGCACTTCTCGACGCATCCGAAAAGCTTACGGTGGTTGCAAGTCGAATACGCGGACACGTGGATTAGCGCAATACTGATGGGTACGTTCATGACGACCTTACTCACAACGGAGTCGCTTGGATTTGGAATTGGATTTCTATTTGGGATTTGGGGTTTGACTGAAAAATATCGTTCCCGCATCATTGCGCGTCAATTGAAACAGTATGATCCCGATATACCGACATATGATGAAGTCATCGAAAGGATGAGTTGAATGGAACTGTCACCACAATCAAAACAACAAATTGATACGATTCTTCGATTTGAAAAGTGGACCGGTTGGGGTTTTGGCATCCTGGCTGTTTCTGCAATCGTTGGGATGCTCGTTTACGCATCGTACTGGGAGATGCCTGACTCGTTTTTTCTAGTGTTCTTAGTAGCGATTTTCGCTATGTTGATTAGCATTGAAACGACTCGATTCCTCATGTGGCTCCGGTTCGTGAAAAACGAAAAAGCACGAAAGCTGCTCACGCTGCGGTACACGATTTATTTGATTGGGTTTAGCGCGATCGGATACTACGGGGTCGTCGTATTTTATGAGACGCCACAACCGCAGACGTTCCAGGCGTTCTTGTTGTCGCAAGCCTTTTTCTGGGGAGCTGCCTTTTTCGGCAGATGGCTCGATCGTATCATCCAAAAGCATGACGGTCATTATTTGACGGGAGAGGACTTAAAGTTGATTCGGGAAGCCCGTGAGATGGAGCAGGAGCGAGAGCATGGATAAGCGTAGCCAAATGCGTGAATTGACGGCGTTCGATCAGAGAAAGCATTCCACGCAAGTGTTTTTGTCAGCGGTGTTGGCCGCGCTTCTATTTTTCTCATTAGAGTATAATTGGCTCTCACCAATGACAGTCATATTTCTCAGTGTCGCAGCGGGTCTTCCTGATTTTCGTAAGATGTGGCAACGCGAGAACATCAAAAAGCAGTTTTTGAAGTCGGATGCAGCAAAGCGCCTCATCCATCTTAACTCCATCTTCGGGCTCGTGACGCTACCATTCTTCCTAGTGTGGGTTTATGCATTGTTCACGGATTTGATTACACTCCAAACGTTCGCTTTGATTGGGCTAGGAGCATATGGGCTCGCTATTCTTGAGCATCGTCTGTACGAGCGTCACATGGCTCAGCTCGACGATCACTACGTCACGGAAGCCGAATTGAGAGAAGAGCAAAAGTGGGGGAGCGCTTAGGCGCTTCCTTTTACATGTTGAAGGGGGAACAATTGATGAAGTGGAAGGTATGGATTATCTCGGGACCGGCTGGCGTCGGAAAGTCGACGACGGCGAGACGGCTCGCTCAAGACATGGAGAAGAGTGCATATGTGTCTGGTGACGATATCAGTCATATGACGGTGTCCGGTCGTGAAAGGCCATGGGAATCGGAGCGGGCGAACGACCTGGTATGGAAGAACATCGTATCTTTAACCGATAATTTTCTTGAAGCGGGATATGATGTCGTCGTCGACTGGGTCGCACTTTGGAAGGACGTGAAGCGCTACACGGCGCACTGGATTGAACAAGGTATTGAAGTGCGCTACGTCATCTTATGGGCGGAGCAAGACGTTCACGTCCAACGTGATCAACACCGGCCGAGCGATGCGCAGATGGGGGAGCGGGTTATCATATTGCGGAACGAGTTTTTAAGTTCCGGTGCACCGGACTGTTACTATTTAGACAACACGGTCGGTGAGTTGAGCGAAACGATTCAACAGCTTCAAGAAAGCGAACAATTCGTGCTGACAGATTTGCAACAAAGTGGAGCCAGTACATGAGGATTGCGACGTTCAACCTCTGGAACAATCCAACATGTTGGTCGGAGCGGATCGAGTCCATCTGTGCCACAGTGAAGATGATTGACGCCAATGTGCTGGCGTTTCAAGAAGTCAAAACGCATGTGGAAGGGGAGCGAGGCATCAGTGTAGCCGAGCAAATCGCCAACGAGACGGGTTATCGAAATTGCGTGTTTCTCGCTTATCCGGACTCACCCGATGAAGGACTCGCAATCTTAAGCAACATTCCGCTCGATACGCATGATGCGATTTGGCACCACGATGTCGAAGAAGCGAACTACTGTGCGATGCGGGTGACGTTCCAGGCAGCAGGTCACACGTTCGGGTTGACGAACGTCCATTTGAATTGGCGGTCGCCGGACATTCGGGAAACGCAAGTGCGGGCCGTCCGCGAGTGGATTGGTGAGGGAGAACGTTACGAGCTGCTATGTGGTGACTTCAATGACAATCCGCAGTCGGAGATTTATCGTGATTTGACCGCACATCGTTGGATTGATGTCGCCACATGTCATCGTGGAGGGGATGAGCCGACGTTGGATTATAGACACAATCCGTATTTGAAACAGGATGCCTTGCTGAAACGACCGTCGCGTTATGATTGGATGTTATTGCGTCACGACGAAGGAAACGTCCCGCTCATCTCGAGCGTGGACGTGTTTGGGAAGACGTCCGATTCAATCACCGACATGCTGCCGAGTGATCACTATGGAGTCTTACTCGATCTCGACATCTCTTAAAAAAGGGGGAACGCTTAGTCGCTTCCCCCTTTTTCATTTGAACGTGCGGATGACGAGGTAGAGACAAATGAGGAACGGGATCAAGAACATACTTCCGATCCACTCGCCTTGACCGAATAGGAGCCAGGCGAAGAGCTGGAATGACAAGACGCCGCCGGCAACACGTCCGGCAAAGCGATACGCTTACGGGCGAAGCGACGGGTCATCCCACCATTCTTTAAAGAACGGGAAGCTGAACAAGAGCGCGAGCGCCAAGAAAAAAGCGGCTGGAAACACGAGAGGCGAAAGAACATAGCCAATACATTCAAAAGATCATCAAACGATTCGAGAATCCGAAGTTGAAAGATGAAGTCTCACGCGTCGCCCGCTCACCAATCCGTAAGCTCGGACCGAGTGACCGGCTCGTCAAACCGGCCCGCGAACTCATTGATAACGGCATCGAACCGAATGAACTGGCCTACGGAATCGCGGCTGCCTTGACCTATTACAACCCTGAGGATTCAGAATCTTCTGAACTTAATCTTTCCATCGAAGAAGACGGCATCGTCTCGACGGTAGAAAAATATCTCCAACTGCATGAGGACGATACGCTGACGAAGCTGATCCTCGAGCAATATCACTTGATTCGCGAGCAAGAAAAAGCGCAAGTCTCGTAAAACGATTCTCCTGTGCCTGGTGGCATGGGAGAATTTTTGCATACAAAAAAGACTGCAGCGTAAGGGCTGCAGTCTGATTAAGCGCGTGTCTTTCCAAACTCGATGTACGTCGTGACTGATTTTACATGTTTCACGACGTCCTTTTCAAGAAGTGGACGACTGAAGTAATATCCTTGGACGTAATCACACTGTTCGTTCAGTAACCATTCGAGCTGATCCGACGTCTCGACGCCTTCCATGAGCACTTTCATGCCCAAGTTATGACCGAGTTGAATCATCGAGCGAACGATGGCTTCCTGGTTCCGATCGGTGAACAAGTTGACGATGAACGACCGGTCGATTTTCAATACTTGGACCGGTAGCTCACGCAATTGACGGAACGACGAGTAGCCCGTCCCGAAATCGTCGAGTGAGATTAAAATCCCGAACTGATGGAGCTGGGTGAGTTTCTCTCGCGTCGATTCTTCATATGACAGCATCGACGACTCCGTCACCTCGAGCTCGAGGAACATCGGGTCCATCCCGGTCTCATCCAAGATGGCCTGGAGCGACTCGACGAAATCCTCACGCGCGAACTGGAGCGGCGAGACGTTGACCGAAAGCGTGAACGGTTTCACGCCGGATTTCTTCCAACGGACCCAGGCTCGGCAAGACTCACGCATGACCCAACTGCCGATTGAGTGAATCAGGCCGGTGTTCTCCGCGATTGGAATGAAGTCTGTCGGTGACACGTGACCGAGCTCGCGGTTGTTCCAACGCAGAAGCGCCTCAACGCCTTCGAGTCGATTTTGCGTAAGTGACACTTTCGGCTGGTACACGAGTGAAAACTCATTTCGGTCGAGCGCCTGCGCGAGCGCCTTTTCGATTTCGACGGTACGAAGGATTTGATGCTTCGACTCGTCTTCGAATTCTTTAATTTGATTCTTACCGGTCCGTTTCGACTCGTGGACGGCGAGGCGTGCGTATTGCACGAGCTCCTCGGCCGACTTCGTATCTTTCGGATAATGACTGATGCCGGCGCTCATCGTCAGTTCGACGGTCGTCCCGTCGATATCGAACGGTTGCGAGATCGCCTTGATACACTTCTCGGCTTTCTGTTTGGCGAGCGTGCTCCGCTTGTCGAACAACAAGATGATGAATTCGGATGAACCGACGCGCGTCAAAATGTCATCCGGGTGAATGGTCACTTGCAGGCGTTCGGCGATTTGCATCGTCAATTCGTCCGAACCATGATGACCGAGCATGTCGCTCAAGAACCGCCAACGATCGATGTCGATGTAGAGACAAGCGACCGGGTCCTCGATTTGAATATGTTCGGCGAGAATACGTTCGAGCTTGTGCCGGTTCGGCAAATCCGTGAGCGTGTCGTGGTACGCCATATGTTCGACGAGACGCTGTGAGGCGATCGTTTCTGAGACGTCACGGAGGAACCAAAGCATCTGGTCCATCGTTTCGCCTTTGAGTGGGTAACTCGTCACTTCGATTGTTCGGTCATCGATGTCAATGCGCCGTGGTTCATAAAACGGTTGATTGATCGTGAGCGACGGATGATAGTCTTGGAAAAAAGCATCTTCTTCGATTTCGTCAAACAAGCGATAGAACGCCATGTTCGCATATTGGATCATTCCATCTTTCGTCGTCGTGACGATGGCATCCGTCGTCGACTCAAGAATCGTCGCTTGAATGAACTCTCGTTTACGAAGGTGACGATCGAGCGTGAGCGACAGAAAGAAAATCGCGAACAAGAGAATCGTGATCGCCGTGACGAGCCATGCGAGTAACGATGGCCCGATCGCATTGGCGAACGGACGATCCGTCTCGATGAACGTGAACGAAGCGGCTAGCATCCCGACGAAGTGCATGCCGAAGATGGCGATGCCCATCAGCAACGAGAAGAATACTTTCAATTCGAGATCGATCTTTTGCTTGGCGTACTTCGAGAAGAAACCAATCCAGAGGGCGACGAGCGAGGCGCCAATCGCAATCAGAATCGATAACGCCGCAAGCCATGGATTATACGAAGTCACTACACCTTGCAAGGCGGCCATGCCGACATAATGCATGATCGCGATACTGCCGCCCATCACAACCCCGGCACCGATCAAAGCAGGGCGGGTCGTGCGACGCGAGACGATCAAGAAGCCGAAAATACAGCCGACCATGGCGATGATGACGGAAAATAGGACGAGCGGGATCGAATACGTGACCGGTCGCAACGCCTCATGCGCGAGCATGGCGATAAAATGCATCGACCAGATCCCGAGACCGAGCGTCGCACCTCCAGCTAAGATCCACACGTTTTGGACGGAACGGTTCGCTGAATTGACACGTCGCGCCAGTTCGATGGCGGCGTAAGCGGAAACGGCGGCAATCAGATAGGATAGAATCACAAGAAACAGGTTGTGACTCATCGAGTGTTCAACGACTGGTTCCATATATACCTCACTATGAATGTAATTTTGTTGTAATTTTCATTATACCTTGGAAAACAAAAGTCCATCTATCATTTTGCTTTTTATAATGAAAATATTTTTTGCGTGAAATAGGGAAGTCGTACGGAAAGCGGGTAAACTACGGATAGAAGGAGGGGAGACGAGTGATTCCGACAAAGAAAGAAGTCACCTTATTTCTCCTCATCGCGTTCGGGTTCTCATGGCTGACGTGGTGGGGGCTGTATATGTGGACCGGATTACCGATCCAGGTGATTATCGTGATTGGGGCGTTTGGTCCAAGTCTGGCAGGGAGCTATATGGCGTTCCGAGAGAATGGCTGGTTAGGAGTGAAGACGCTTTGGAAGCGAGGGTTCGAGTGGAAGATGTCCGTTCGCTATTACGCGTTCGGGCTCTTGTTCCTGCCTGTGTTGTTTTTGATTGCCTATTGGTGGTCCGATGCCGATGGCGCGTCGTTACTGGAACGTCCATGGCTCGTTGTTCCCTATTTCCTCTACATGTTGTTTCTTGGAGGAACAATCCAAGAAGAGTACGGGTGGCGCGGATATTTGCTCGATGCGTTTCAACTGAAAGTCACGCCCGTCAAGGCGAGCCTGTTCGTCGGCGTCATCTGGGCTGGCTGGCATATTCCGCTCTTCTTCATGGAGGGGTCGGGGCAGTCATTGATCCCGTTTTGGGCGTATGGCTCGGCAATTCTGGCGTTCACGTTTATCATTTCGTGGCTCTATAATGTCACGACGATGAACTTATGGTCCGTGTTCTTATTGCACACGATGTTCAACGTCTCGTTCACGCTCGTTCCGTTAATTGAGCCGGGCGCGTTCCCGATTGGATTTCTTCACTTGACGCTGTTACTCCTTACGACCGCGATCATCCTCGTCTGGCAGACGCACGGCCATCTCGGTTATGATCACCTCGAGCAACTCGAAGCGGTCGAAGGATCGCATCAAGCGAACGTTACACCCAATCGGGACGCGGGTAAAGACTAGCACGTACAATTCAGGACTAGAGGGAAGTGGAGACATTGAACTTTCGCCCGCTTGACCGCGAAGACGTCAAGCCGCTCCAACGACTGTTCATGGAGAGTCTGAGTGACTTGATTCGCCGAGAACAGTTTGAGGATGCCGACTTGCTGGATGAAGAAGTCGAACGGTTGAATACGACCGTTCAAGACAGTTTCGAGGACGAGACCGTTCAAATTTTTGTGGTGCTCCAAGGCGACGTCATCGTAGGGGCGGCCGCGATGTTGCCTCCGAATGACATCATTGCCGCACACGTCGACATCGAGCCAAACGTTCCTGAAATCGGATGCATGTACGTCGCACCTGGTGCCCAACGCCAAGGTGTCGGTCGTTTCTTGATTCACAACATGAGACGTCAACTCGTGGCGAATCAACAAACAGCATTCTATTTAGATGCAGGCTTTCCGACGTCACAAGCCTATTGGGAGAAGCAACTCGGTCCGCCGCTCGCGACGATTGAGCACTATTGGGGACCGGGGGCGCATCATAAAATTTGGCGTTGTCCCGCCATTGAAAAAGAGACTTGACCGCGACGCGATCAAGTCTCTTGCTTATTTATAAGTGCTCATGAATTGATGAATCCCAGAAGCGGTGGCGTCTGCCATCCGTTGCCGGTAGGTGGTGCTCGTCAAATGCGAGCGGTCGTTCGCGTTGCTGATGAACCCGTATTCGACGAGTGTCGAAGGGACGCTGTTCTTTCCGACGACGTAAACGTTTTGATACTTCACGCCACGGTTACGGATTGTCGGGATACGGGCACCGAGTTCACGGTTGATGGCCGCTCCTAGACTCCGGCTAGCCGAGATGTATGGGTTCGTTGTATAGCTTTCTCCGGTCGGCACGAGTACTTCATGACCGTGGTAAGACGTACTCGTCGAAGAGTTGTTGTGAATGCTGACAAAGGCGCTGCCTTTATACGACTTCGTCAATTCGACGCGTTGTGCGAGCGACAAGTAGACATCGTTCGTGCGTGTCATCCGTGCGTTATAGCCATATGTATTCGAGAGCGTACTCGCGAGACGTGCGGCAATGTCGAACGCAATCACTTTTTCGTAAGATGAGCCGTAGACAGCTCCAGGGTCGTTTCCACCGTGTCCGGCATCGATCACAATCGTACGTCCCGTACCCGTGGACGTCGTCGGTGTCGTCGTCGTCGTGGTTGGTTTCAAATACTGTGAAGCGACGTAGCCCGTCTTCCCACCGTAACTGACCTTATACCAAGAGCCGTACTTGCTGACATACTTGACGGTCGAGCCGTTCGGGATGGTCATCAATACCTTGCTCCACGAGGCAGCCGTCAAACGCATGTTCAAGTTGACCGTCGTTTGGTAAGAGGTTGTCGATGTCGTCGTGGTCGGGGCTCCTGTGGCTGATAAGTACTGGGAAGCCACATAGCCCGTTTTCCCATTGTAGCTGACCTTATACCAAGAGCCGTAGCGGCTGACGTACTTGACAGTGGCACCGTTCGGGATGGTCATCAAGACCGTGCTCCATGAGGCTGCCGTCAATCGCATGTTCAAATTGACTGTCGTTTTGTAGTACGAGGCTGAACTCGGCGTGATTGTCGACGCGCTCGATACTTTTACGTACTGCGAAGCGACGTAGCCGGTCTTTCCGCCGTAACTGACTTTGTACCAAGACCCGTACGTGCTGACATATTTGACGGACGCCCCGGATGGAATCGTTAGAAGAATCGGACTCCAAGTGGCGGCACTCAAACGAAGGTTCAAGTTAGCTGTCGTCGTGTAGGTCGAGGCAGCTTCGACACGGCTCGATTCGAAACCGGTCGGCGTCAAGTCGAATGGGGCGATGGCCATGCCACTAATGACAAGGGAAGAGCTAAGCAACAGTTTCAAGTTCCAAGATGGTTTCGTTCGGTTCAATCGAGATCCGCTCCTTTGTTCGTCGTTCATATGAAATAGCTGTGAAATGAAATCGTCATCATGTCTCCGTTATTATATAAGGAAACAAGAAAAAAATGGAGGTTAATATGTAAATTGTTTTACTTTTTTTCTAAAAGTTTATTTCCAGAGATTCGGAAATAAAAAAGAGACGCGCAAGGGCGTCTCTTGTGTAGATCAAGTAAGGCGTGGGAAATCATCAGCGAATGTTTTGATAGGCTCTTCGATTTTCGTAAGGCGTGGAAAATCATCTGCCGCAGGTTTTACAATCATATCGATTTTTGTCAAACGTGGAAAATCGTCTGCTAATGGTTTGAAAGAAGTTCCGAGTAAAAAGAGTGCTGTGGCAATAAAGAAAATTCCAGTTAATTTTTTCATGATAATTCCTCCAATGTAGGGTGGTGTATTTTGTAAGCTGCGATCCCTAGTATGATTTTACTCAGAAAATGGTGATTCTAGCAATGAATAAATCGCATCAGATTGTTGTTCAATGCGAGTTTCTAAGTCACCAATGTACTGTTGAGGCATGTTTGGTTCGTGTAAAATAAATTTGTCATTATTTTCTTTTGTGCTTGATGACAAAATCGGAACGTTTGCTTCTTGACTAAGTAAGGTGCTGCACAAAGGAGTAAATCTATTTTTAAATTGTGTAAGTGGTTCTGGATTCCAACAAATAGAGGCTTCAGGAAGAACATATAAGATATGACCTTCTTTTAATAGTGCTAAACACTGTTTAAGAACACTATCATATGCTTGTTCTATATTTATATATCCGAATTCTTGGAAATGTTTCTCATAGACGGTTTTAGAACTGCGCTTTAGAATGGAAAGAGATAGTTCAGGACCTAAAACATAAACGCGCTTGTACATTTTGTTTTCTTTCAATGTTTTAGCTATGAGTCGTGGTAAAGTTTGATAGTAATCAACTTGGAAAGCGTTAACTATAAAACCTGTTGATGAACGTAACAATTGGGTTAAATGTTCTAATCCTTCAAATTGACTTCGATCAGACGAAGAGTATGATGCATCAAAGATGTTTTGTTGTTTTGATTGAAAATAGATTTTTGGTTTAATGTAGTCTTCAGCAAGCAAGAAGTTTAACTTTCCCATATGCTATATTCACCTCCATTATTAAATGTCCATATTTTCTGATGGTAGATTGTTAATAAACCAATGGACCTAAATTGAGAACTAATATATTAGTTCTTATTTAAATCTTAACATGTATATTAGGTCATTCGTTTAGTAGTCGGTTGGGAAAATTAGTGCAAAAAGCATCGGATTTTTTGAGGTTTTTAGCTTCCATTTTCCTAAACAGCAGGAAATAGCGAATAATTAATATAAAAACTAATCATATTTGGGACGAAGGAGCTACTACTTAAGATGGAATATAACTACGGTAACCTTATTAAAGTAGAGCGTATGCGTAAGAACATGAAGCAATCTGTCTTAGCGAGAGGTATTTGTTCCATATCGTATTTAAGTAAGATTGAGAATAATCAAACGACACCTAGTGAAGAAGTACTAGAATTGATTTTTGAAAAGTTGAATATAAATGTTCCTGTTTATTTTGATTTTAGTCAACAAGTTGATAAAGTCAGAGAAGAAATTCAAAGTATTTTAAAAGAAGCAGTTCTAACGAGAAGAGATGAAGATAGAAGAAAGCAGATTGAAAAATACATTTCTAATCCAGTAGTTAATCAATCGAAAGAATTATATATTATGTTACTGATTACATTGGCAAGATTCGATTTGATGCCTGGAGGAAAAGGGCGTTATTTAAACGAACTTGGGTGGCTTGAAGACCAATTAGATCGAGACAATAAAATCAGATATTTGCTCATGCAAAGTTTGACCCATTTTCAATCAAACGATAAGGAATCATCATTGCAGCTTTTAGAGCAACTAAATGAACAATTGCCTACATCGAATATTCCTGATTGGGAGATTGCAGATATGCGATATATCATGGGGGGATTGTATTATAAATCGACGGATTATTTACAAGCTATTGAGAACGTTAAATTTGCACTTGGATATTTTAAAGATAATTTTTATGTAGAAAGAATCATTGAGTGTCATTTAATCATCGGGCTTTCTTACAAAAGAAGAAAACGCTATTCAGAATCATTGTCTCATTACGAACGAGCTACTAAAGTCACTAGTGCAACTGACTTAAAATATTATAATGGCATGTTGTATAACAATATGGGGGAAATTTATTCTTTATTAGGTAACCAAGAAAAGGCGTTGGAGTATTTTCTTGAAAGTCTATCTTACAAGTCTGATCCCAAAAGCAAACTCTACAGCGTTCTTTCCTTAATCGAAGTTTATGCTGAACAAGAAGACTCAGATGGGGTTATAACATGGCTCGGTAATGGATATGAGATTATAGGGGATCATGAAGGTCTAGAAGAATTTCACCATCATTTTGAAGTTTATAAAAATTGTTATCAAGAACACGATAAATTAAAATTAATTAGTAGTTTAAAAAAAGCTGTTCAATATTTTGAGTCATTCGATGACTATCTATACACAAACAAATACGCACTTTGGTTAGCACGTGAGCTACGTGAAAATGGGAAGTATAAACTATCCACTGAATACTATGAAAAATCCATTGCGATTATGTCTCGATGGGATTAACGCCTCTCGAGGCGTTCTTTTTTTGCATAAAAAAAGAGACGCCCGAATCGTCTCTTGTCGTTTTATGGAGTGGTGAAATAATGAATCGTCCAAATCGGTTCGTTCATCAACGCCTCATCTTCCACATGGCCCATTTGCACTTGTTGGAGCAAGTGAATGATGTGCTTTTGTAAATTGGCGTCGTGTGAGCCGCTCGTCAAAATTCCATCTTCACTCGCGATGATATAAAATCCACCCAATCGCAACGGAATATGATTTCTTACAATCGACACGGCAGTCTGAAGTTCAGCTTGCCCGCCCTGCAGTGGCACGTTTATATCAAAACGGCCCCATTGTTTAAAGTCGCCTACTTCTGAAAACGGTGGGTCGCGATGATCCAACTCCATGACCTCCAATCTTGTCTGTCTCTTCCTTACTAGTATAGCTCTTTTTTTAAATTTTACCTGCGAGAATAATGGGAAGGGTGTAGTGACGTCGCCTCAGGTTCTCGGTGTTACTCTTTTTCTAGATTATGCCAAAACATTCCTGCAAAAAAGAGAAGCAATAATATAAAAAACACGACCGGAATGAATCCGGCCGCGCTCATTGATGAATCGCCTCTTTTGACGTCGGAAGCTCACAAATAAAGGTGCTACCTTCACCGTAGATCGATTCGACATGTAAATGTCCGTCGTGCGCTTTGGCGATCTCTTTACAGATGGCGAGACCGAGGCCCGTTCCGCCGATTTTCCGGCGGTCCGAGTTGTCGACTCGGTAAAACTTCCCGAACAAGTTCGGCAAGGCGGAAGAAGGGATCCCCATCCCGTTATCCCGGACTTTCATGACGACTTGTCCTTCGAGTCGTTCCAACGAGACGAGCACGTTGCCGCCTTCAGGTGAATACTTGATGGCGTTACTGAGCAAGTTACCGAGCAACTGCCGCATTCCTTCTAAGTCAGCTTCGATTTTGAAGTCTTGTCCGACGTCGGCATCGAGATGTAAATGATGCGAGTCGGTCGTTTCTTGATAGAAGCTGATGCTGTCACGGGCAAGGTCGAGAAGGTCGACCGTTTTCCATTCGAACGTCTGTTTCCCGGCCTCCATCTTTTGCAGGTCGAGGAAGTCGTTTACCAAGTAGGAGAGACGCTTCGCTTCGTCATGGATAGTCTTCAAATACAATTCGCGACGTTTTTCTTTTAAGTCACGCTCGAGCATCAGTTCCGTGAACCCATAAATCGATGACAAAGGGGTTCTCAGTTCGTGTGAGACTGTTGAGACGAGCTCTGACTTCATCCGGTCAATCTCGGTCTCGGCCGTCACATCACGCAACACGAGCATCGTGCCGTGAATCTTCCCATCCCGGTAAATGCTCTCGGCATATACTTGAAGGAAGCAATCGCCTTGATCGAGCGAGACGGACAGGCCATCTTCTGGCGGGTCTTGGTCGAACACGCGCTCGATGTAGCTAATAAAACGATCCCGTTGATCGACGCGTTCCGCCCACTGTTCGATATCGATCGAGACGGTAGTCAGTTGCTCGTAGCCTTGATACTCGAATTGCAACTCGTCGAACATACGGATGAATGCGCGGTTTCCGACAACGCTGTTCTCCTCGTAGTTGAGGTATAAGATGGCTTCACGTACTGAATTGATGAGCTGAGCCGTCTCTTTCCGGTCTTGTTGCATTTGGCGATAAAGTTGGGTCCGCAAGAGAGAAATCGCCAACTGGTTTGCAAACGCGTTTAATTCCGAAGTTTCGCTCGCGTCGAACTGTTCGTCGTAGCACGTTAAATAAAGACATCCGATCATGTTGCCGTCTGACGGGTCTTTAACGGGGATGACCGTTTCATGAATGTAATACGGGTATTCATGAATTTCGTCGGCAATCTTTTTAGATGTCGCTTCTAACGATTTAGAGATCATGACGCGTTTCAACAGAAGAGACTTGGTCTTTAAATCTTCTTGTTGATCTTCCGTCATGCCTTTTGGTACGACTGAAACAATTTCGCCGTCCTTGATGAGAAGTAGAGCCCCGAACTCTGCTTCAGTCAACAAGACGATTTTTTCGATGACCGATGAATAATCAAAGAGTGACTCTTTCGAGGCGAGCACTTCAATCAGTTCGTTACGGTACTGCAGTTTTGTTTCGTTTTGTTTAGATGCTTCGAGCACCGACTGCATCTCTTGTTGCTTCGCATGCATCTTTTCATTTTGAGTCGATATCCGTTTGATGAGCGGTCGACCAATCAATAAGATGGCACCGATAAACATGATGAGGCCGATCATCCAAATCCAACGCAACGACAACAATTCAGTGGGTGATACCGCTCCGTCTCGAACGACCCAAGCGCCAATTGCCGTTAAGACAAGACTCATAGCACAGACTCCGTAGAGGATGCCGAGTATTTGACGACTGTTCAATTGTTCAATCCACTTGCCCATAATACGCTCTACTTCCTTCCTTAACTAAAACCATCTTCAATTCAATCGTCATAACCGAAATATACAAAAAGAAAAATCAGATGAACACCGAACTGCTCAAGCGATGTGCCATCAGATGATTGTCTGTTTAATTGTCATATCTAGACGGATATACCCCGTATTTCATCATCCTACACATTCCGATGTGCTCACGTTTGACACGTCCGCTGTGAACGGGATAGTTTGAACCTATAGTCGAATCCAAAGGAGTGCTATCGTATGCTATCGATTGAACCTTCAGCTTTAACCGAACGTGACGCGTATAAATTTTTGATTGGAAGTGTCGTACCGCGCCCAATCGCATTTGTGACGACGCGAAACGGAGAGACGATTAACGCCGCTCCGTTCAGTTATTTCAATATCGTTGCTTCCGAACCACCACTTCTCTCGGTGTCGGTTCAACGGAAGGACGGTGTCATGAAAGACACGGCTCGTAACGCTGTCGCGACCGAAGAACTCGTCATCCATATCGTAGACGAAACGAATGTGACCCTCGTTAATCAGACGGCAGCCAATCTAGGACCCGAGGAAAGCGAACTCGAGCGGACGGCCTTCACCATCGTGCCTAGTGACGTCGTGGAGACACCGGGTGTGAAAGAAGCCAAAATCCGGATGGAGTGTAAACTTCACCATCACGTTCCAATCGAACACGATGGCGTCGTGACGGCGGACTTGTTGATCGCTCGCGTCGTCCGATTTCACATCGAGCCAGCGCTTTATCATGCTGGACGCATCGATGCGGAACAACTGGCGCCGGTCAGTCGTCTCGCCGGCAACTTTTATGCGACCCTCGGGGACACTTTTGAAATCGAACGACCAAAATAAACGTCATGGCGCCTGCTCAAATCCGAGACAAGGCGCCTTTTTTCGGGTAAAGAATGGAAAATCGATTGGCATGATGGTTTTCTTTCACACGAGCGCTTGAATATGTCACAATAAAGTCAGAACATTCAATTTTCGAACGCATCAGCGATTAGAGAAAAAAGGGGAGTCGGCTATGTCCTATCGTCCAGCCATTCAATCGATCATCAATGCCATTGAAACGGTGATCGTCGGGAAAGAAGATGTCATCGCAAAAAGTTTGACTGCGTTGCTTGCCGGAGGTCACGTGTTGTTAGAAGACGTGCCCGGGGTCGGGAAGACGATGCTCGTTCGTACGTTCAGTCGTGCCATTGATTTGGATTTTAAACGCGTTCAGTTCACTCCGGACATGTTGCCGTCCGACTTGACGGGGATCTCGATGTACAATCAAAAGACAAAAGAGTTCGAGTACCGTCCGGGACCTTTGATGGGGAACATCGTCTTGGCTGATGAAATCAACCGGACCTCTCCGAAAACGCAGTCGGCGTTACTCGAGGCGATGGCGGAGCGCAGTGTGACCGTCGATGGGGAAGTCAAAATCTTACCTTCCCCGTTCTTCGTCATGGCGACACAAAACCCGATTGAACATGAAGGGACATACCCGCTCCCGGAAGCCCAGCTCGACCGATTCCTTCTTAAAATCGAGATGGGATACCCGACGTTCAATGAAGAGATTTCCTTGTTGACTCGCTTCGAAAAGGCGGAGCCGCTCGAAGCGTTACAAAGCGTTATCACAAAGCACGAAGTCGAACAGATGCAACGCGAAGTGCGGGAGGTTCACGTCTCGAGTGCAGTCAAACAGTATATCGTCCGCTTGATCCATGAGACGCGCAACGACCCGAACACATACCTTGGGGGGAGCCCGCGTGCGACCCTCGCTTTGATGAAAGCATCTCAAGCGTGGGCGTATATCCATAACCGTGATTTCGTCTTGCCAGATGACGTGAAGGCGCTCGCGGGTAGTGTGCTCGGTCACCGTATCTTGTTGACGGCGGAGGCACGTTATAAAGGAAAGACGGCCGAACATCTCGTCAAAGGTTGGCTCGACTCGCTTCCTGTACCGATGGATCGTGAGGTCAAAGAAGTATGAAAAATTGGATGAAGCTGTTCCTTGTGTGGGCGGCGGCATTCGGACTTTATGCGTTCGCCCGGATTGAAGGAAGTATCGTCGCCTCGACACTTTGGTGGTCATTTTTCGTTTTGGCGGCGTATTGGACAATCTTTATGATTTACCCGGTCACGGCAGCCAACATCTCGCGGCGAATCACGACGAAACGACTCGTCTCGGGCCAAACGATGGACGTAGAACTGCAAGTGGAGCGGAAGTATCCGTTTCTTGTCGGGGTCGTCACGTTAGAAGAGACACCACCGCCTCGTCTCGCTACATCGACGGACGTAATTGTTACCCCGGTCGACCGCTTTTTTCGGCGAACAGAGACGGTGCATTATGAGATTGAGCAGATCCGCCGGGGGATCCACGTGTTCGATCGGACGGTCCTGCACGTACGTGACGTGTTCGGGCTGTTCGATCGTAAACGGACGTTGCGGCTTGAGACGGTCGTCGAAGTGTCGCCGGCTGAACTTCCGTTCGATTTGCCGCGTGATGAGCAGGTCGGTGGGCGTGGCGAACAGTACCGGCACACGCGGACATATACGGAAGTGGCGAACACGACGAGCGGTGTCCGGGAATACGCGGCCGGTGACCGCATCGGCCGGATTGACTGGAAGGCCTCGGCTCGTCGAGATAACTTGATGACGAAAACGTTCGATCAAGAGCAGGAGAAAAAACTCTCGCTCGTCTTCGTCCCGTCCACATCTGCCGGACACGAAGAAGCGTTCGAACGATCGCTGTCGTTACTCGTCGGCGCGATTCGGCAACTTGAACGGAAAAACTTGCCGTTTGAACTGTATGTCATCGAAGAACAGGTCCGCCTTTTCCATTTGCCGGACCAAAGCGCCGAGGTCGGGCATTACTTGCTGACGGCGACGCCGGAACCGGAAGGACGTCTCGTTGAACGAGTGAAGCGTAACTTGCCGCAAGAGGTCGGAAACTTGATTTTAATCAGCCCGCTCGAAACGAAATGGGTACGCGAAATCATGAATGAGACCCAAGGCAGCTATCACTTGTACACGGCGAATGAGGTGACGACATGACGATGTGGGTGAAACGGATTGTCTATACGGCACTTGCCGCTTACTTGTTGTCGTTTTGGGTCGAGCCGATTGTCGGAAGCACGACGTTCGACGTCAATTGGCCGTTCCTGTTTTTACTCCTCGTACCGATGTTTGCGAGCTTGTTGCCTTGGTATGGGTTCATCGCTGTGGTTGTCCTCAACTTCTTTACCATATTGTACGTGTATCACGGCAGTATCTTAGATTGGTTTGGGCTCTGGCTAGAAGATTTGAGTGGCGTGCTGAGCGGGGCTTTACCAGAAGAAGCAATTTTCTTCTCGGCGATGGCGCTCATCGGTGTCCTATTCGCCATCTTGGTCGGACGGACGTATCCAAGCTATGGTTTCGTCCTCGGGATGATCGTCTCGACGCTCGGATTGATGGCGTACTTTGACACATGGACGCTTTATGACGGAGAAGGAAAAATACTACTTGCGATTTTAGCGTCACTCTTATTACTCTTCGTGACCGATTTGGCGAAACGGCCGAGCAAGTCGCTCGTCCGCTATGTCAGTATCGCTCTCCTCGCTTCGGTCGTGTTGGCGCTCGCGAGCGTGTCGCCGACGATTGAAGGGGACTGGTCCGATCGGTTGACGAAGAGTTTCCAAAACGCTGGGAACGATGAAGGGTCAGGCAGCGGTCGAGTCGGCTACGGGGTGAACGATGAGCAACTCGGTGGACCGTTCGAACAGGATGACGGGATCGTCTTCATCGCCCGTGGTGTACCGGCACGCTACTGGCGCATCGAATCAAAAGAGATTTACACCGGTAAAGGTTGGGTCGAGTCCCCGGTCCTCAACTCGGACTACAACCGCGGCCAGCTCGTCGACCCGGACGTCGATACGACGCCTGAACAGGCGCTGCTCCGATTCGACCGGCGTCAAACCTTCGTCCCGTATGGCGGGGAGTATCCACAAGCGACCGAGACGGAAAACGGGACCGAATTCAGGGTCGGCAGTATCGAGGAGCCGTTCCCGAACGAGACGATTCACATCCGTCCGTCCGGAAAGATTGTCTTCGACAATGATGGCCAAACGACGCCGCAGACGATTCAACTTCGCTACAGCGTCCCTTCCTTTACTGAAGAGCAACTGGCATTGAACGAACCGGTTACGACGTTGACGGAAGAAGAACGGCAGGCGTACTTGCAACTGCCGGACTCGCTTCCGGATCGGGTCCGCGACTTATCGGCCGATATTACGGGCGACAGTGAGACACCTTACGACCAAGCCCAAGCGGTTCAAGCCTACTTCCAATCTGGAGATTTCCAATACAATACGGAAGACGTCGCCGTCCCGGAAGGGGATACCGATTACGTCGATCAATTTTTGTTTGATACGTTGATCGGGTACTGCGACAACTTCTCGACCTCGGCCGCTGTCCTTCTACGGGCGAGCGGGGTACCGACGCGTTGGGTCAAAGGTTTCACGATGGGTGATGCGCGCGGGATTATCCAAGGGGAAGAAGAATACACGGTCCGGAACCGTCATGCCCACTCATGGGTAGAATATTTCGTGGAAGGCGCAGGCTGGGTCCCGCTCGAGGCGACGATCAGTTTCTCGGACGCCAGCTTACTTCAAATCGAGACAGAGGACGAAACGAATTCAGAAGACCCGGCAGCCAACGATCCACAAGCATCGCAAGACAATGAGCAGACGAACCGTCCACAGGAAGAATTGGCACTCGATGATGTCACATCAGGTGAGGCGGCAACGGAGAATTGGAATATGCCGGTCTGGGGTTGGGTGTTGATTGTCTTCACGGTCGCCGTTCTCGTATGGAACCGAAAATCGATCGAACGCCTCGTCATGATGCTTTGGTGGACACGGCGTCCATTGAATGAAAATCGGCTCGTCGCCATGCATCGATATCTAGTGAAACGACTCCGCGGAGCAGGCTTCAAAGTCGACGGGCGTACGCCGTCCGAACTCGCTGCAGAGGTCGATGCCTATTATGAGTCGACCGAAATGACGAGATTGACCCGTCTGTTCGAGCAAAGTATCTATGCCGACCAAACACCGAATTCAAAATATAAAGAATATTGGAAAATCATGATTCGTCGAATTATGAGTTGAAGTAGGCGGATGCATACAGTAAGATAGACGCATTAGTTAGATAATTGAACAGCATTCCTTCGTATATACTCGCGAATTGGCGCGAGAGTCTCTACCGGACCACCGTAAATGGACCGACTATGAAGGAGCACGTTTCGTATACACAGAAAAGGGCGTGCTTCTTCTTCGGTTTAGTGAATCCGTGGGAGAAGCTCGCTCTTTTTTTGAGAAGAAGGCAGAAAGGTGGAGGTTTTGTGAAAATAGAACAAGAGATGATTTTGGTGCTCGACTTTGGAGGCCAGTACAACCAGTTGATCACACGTCGTGTGCGTGACCTTGGCGTATATAGTGAGCTTCATTCCCACAAGATGACCGCTGCTGAGATTCGTGAACTGGCTCCGGCCGGGATTATTTTCTCGGGTGGCCCGAACAGTGTGTACGCGGAAGGCGCATATCGCTGTGACCCAGAAATTTTTGAACTCGGGATTCCGATTTTCGGAATCTGCTACGGCATGCAGCTCATGACGCATCACTTCGGTGGACGTGTCGAGCGGGCCGCACATCGTGAATACGGGAAAGCGACGCTCTTCTCGACACCGGAAGCTTCGGCACTCTACAAGGATCTTCCAGTGGAACATACTGTTTGGATGAGTCACGGTGACCTCGTCATGGAAGCACCGCCAGGATTTATCGTTGATGGGACGAACCCTTCTTGTCCGGTCGCCTCAATCAAGAGTGATGACCTCAAGATGTATGGGGTGCAGTATCACCCGGAAGTCCGTCACTCGGAGTACGGAAACGACATCTTGAAAAACTTCATCTATGAAGTGTGTGGTGCCAAAGGCGAATGGTCGATGGAAAACTTCATCGACATCGAAGTCGAGAAGATTCGTGAAATCGTCGGTGACAAGCAAGTTCTTTGCGCGTTGTCAGGCGGTGTTGACTCATCGGTCGTGGCGGCGCTCGTTCACCGCGCGATCGGCGACCAGTTGACATGTATGTTCGTCGACCATGGCTTGCTCCGTAAAAACGAAGCGGACAGCGTCATGAAGACGTTCGCGGACGGATTTAACATGAAAGTCATCAAAATCGATGCACGTGATCGTTTCATGGCGAAACTAGCCGGCGTCTCAGATCCGGAACAAAAGCGTAAAATCATCGGCAACGAGTTCATCTACGTGTTTGACGAAGAAGCGTCTAAACTTGTGGACATGGACTTCCTTGCCCAAGGTACGCTCTACACGGATATCATCGAGAGTGGAACAGATACGGCACAAACGATCAAGTCGCACCATAACGTCGGTGGACTTCCAGAAGATATGAACTTCACGTTGATCGAGCCGCTCAACACGCTATTTAAAGACGAAGTACGTGAACTCGGTACTGAACTCGGATTGCCAGACTATATCGTATGGCGCCAACCGTTCCCGGGACCAGGTCTTGGCATTCGTGTTCTCGGTGAAATCACAGAAGAGAAACTCGAGATCGTGCGCGAATCTGATGCGATTTTGCGCGAAGAAGTGAAGAAAGCCGGCCTCGAACGTGACATTTGGCAGTACTTCACGGTTCTTACACCAATTCGTTCAGTCGGCGTCATGGGCGACGAGCGGACGTATGACTATGCGGTCGGTGTTCGTGCTGTCACATCGATTGATGGGATGACTTCAGATTGGGCCCGTATTCCATGGGACGTACTCGAGAAAATCTCGGTTCGTATCGTCAACGAAGTCAGTCACGTCAACCGTGTCCTGTACGACATCACATCGAAGCCACCAGCAACAATTGAGTGGGAATAATAGGCAGAGGGGAGCAATCCTCTCTGTTTTTATATGGAAAAACCGAACATTAGAATGAAATATTTGATTAAAATCCGTCATTACTGTTGACATTCGTTTTTGACGTTGTTAAGATAAAAACGTTCTTATCATATCCGAACAATTAAAAATTATTTTGCCGTATAATATCGGGAATATGGCCCGAGAGTCTCTACGAAATCACCTTAAATGATTTCACTACGGCGAGACATAGATTCGGGGACGTATGTCCCAGTATGTTTCGCGTGGGGTCTCCGGTCATCGATCGGGGACCTTTTCTCGTTTTACGGCGAGCCAAGGAGGAAAATCAATGAGCACACAGCTCAAGCAAGAACCAAATCTTCAACCGTCAGAAAGCCGGATCGAACGTCACTTCCAGTTGAAAGAACTTGGAACAAACGTGAAAACCGAACTCGTCGCAGGATTCACGACATTCTTGGCCATGGCTTACATCTTATTCGTCAACCCGAACGTGCTTGGTGCTGCTGGCATGAACCCGGGAGCCGTCTTCGTGGCAACTGGTCTCGTCGCACTGATTGGATCGGTCACGATGGGTCTATTCGCCAACTACCCGATCGCCATCGCGCCAGGCATGGGGCTTAACGCCTTCTTCGCCTACAGTGTCGTCATCGGCATGGGCATCCCTTGGCAGACGGCACTCTCGGGTGTTCTCGTTTCAGGACTGTTCTTTATCGCTTTGACGCTCTCGGGCATTCGCGAGACGGTCGTTAACGCGATTCCGGCTCCGCTTAAAATGGCGGTGGCTGCAGGGATTGGTTTCTTCATCGCCTTCATCGGCTTGAAAAATGCAGGAATTGTCGTTGCGAACGAAGCGACGCTTGTTAGTCTCGGTTCGCTCGGAACAGGAACTACGCTCCTCGCGGTATTCGGTCTTGTTGTAAGTGCATTGCTAATGGCCCGAGACGTCAAAGGCGGCATTTTCATTGGGATGTTGTTGACAGCTATCGCGGGAATGATTTTTGGTCTCGTGCCGACACCGACTGCAATTTCAGATGTTGTATCGATGCCGCCGAGCATGTCTTCGACGTTCGGCCAAGCGTTCATTAACTTTGGTGATGTCTTCACACTTCAAATGCTTATCGTCATCTTGACGTTCTTCTTCATCGACTTCTTCGACACAGCCGGCACGCTCGTCGCGGTGGCGCGTCAAGCTGGGATCATGAAAGAAAACAAAGTGCCGCGTGCGAGTAAGGCGCTCATGGCTGATTCGACTGCGACGGTTGCAGGTGCGATTTTTGGTACATCGACAGCTACTTCATACGTGGAGTCTTCGGCGGGGGTTGCGGCTGGTGGTCGTACAGGGTTGACTGCTGTATTCGCAGGTTTGTTCTTCGGATTGGCGTTGTTCTTCTCACCACTTTTAGCGGTTGTCACGGCACCGGTCACGGCACCGGCCTTGATTATTGTTGGTGTGTTGATGGCTTCAGCTCTCCTTGATATCGATTGGAAAAAAATCGAAATCGCGGTTCCGGCATTCTTAACGATTATCATGATGCCGCTCACTTCGTCGATTGCGACGGGGATTGGGCTTGGGTTCATCTTGTACCCGCTCATGATGATTGCGAAAGGGAAGACAAAAGAGATTCACCCGATCATGTACGGGATGTTGGTCATCTTCTTAGCTTATTTTATGTTCTTGCCACACGCTTAATTAAACGAAGCCGACTCGGTTTATGAGTCGGCTTTTTTTGTATGCAGTGTTTTCGGGAAGGAACAGATCATACATCGTTGGTGCGTGGTTTCTGTAATGTGTTCATTGCGGATAAACGTGACACCTTGTGAGAGAACGCATCTGAAAATTTGCTTGTGGCGAATGGTCCTGTTCCACCATTCCTTCGTGAAATGATGGTTTTCTTCATATATATGGTATTGAACAGTCGATGGCGTATTTAACCTCCATTCACCTACTAGGCAATTGTCCTCTATATATAGAAGGAGTTGAAACGTTTGATTCGCGATTTAGAGATTCAAGTAGTTGTAGCGTACGTGGCCTGTTTCCGAACGGTTGGTCTCTGCGAGAGTCTGGAAAGACATCATAGCTAGGAAGATAACGCTTGATTCCGGAAAGGGGAATATGGAGTGTGAGCAGTAGATTAGGTTAGATAGTTGGTACAATCCTCCCTTGACCCCGGTCGGTACTTTTCCGTAATGTAAAATCATTCCGTCGGTCGATCGTCTTCCAATCCTTGAGTCGGGCCGAGGTGAAAAGGTGATTTAAAACTTTTTAAAGTTTTTTTAGAATAATGCTTGCCACGTTATAGAAAGGGATGCTATAGTTATCTCTGTTGCCAGCGATGCTTACAACTTAGTAAACAAACTGGTTGACACACAATGAAGATAAATGTTATTATCATTTAGTCGCCAAGAGCGACAGACGAACTTTGAAAACTGAACGATGAGGCAAAAATAAGTTTTACAATTTTTGAATGAAGCGCAAGCTTCGTCATTTTTTAAAGAGCTATATCAAATTCTTTGGAGAGTTTGATCCTGGCTCAGGACGAACGCTGGCGGCGTGCCTAATACATGCAAGTCGAGC
>NZ_JACSLF010000010.1:0-112360 GCF_018617975.1 Exiguobacterium sp. s21
AAAAGATGACTCCCGTACAGTACAGGAATCATCTCCTTGAATCAGCATAAGTTTTTTTATTAATGTCCTTTACAAGGGGTACAGATTACATCGGTCAGCTCGTTTTTTATTCGGTATAGAGCGTGTAAGTCGCCTCGAACGACTCACCAGGGTCAAGCAATTGCATATCTTCTTTATGGCGGATGTCCTTCCGATGACCTTTGTAGTCAGCGTGTCCGAACCAAGGTTCGAGACAGACGAACGGGGCGTCGGAGTGTGGAGGCGACCAGATGCCGAAATGGGTGAAGTGAGGGGATTCCATGACGATGGCCCGACCGCTCGGTTGATGTCGAAGCGCTGCGTACTCGATTTGTTCAAAGATGAGGGCATCTTGGTCGAACAAGTGATGAGTCAGCGGGATGTAACGGCGTTCCCCGAGAGGTTGATAGGCACCCGTCAAGTAAGGTCCTTCGAGCAATAGACGGTCGAGTGTTCGCGTCTCCCCAAAGTCAATCGTATAGTCTTCAAACGTCCCCTCGGCAAATGGGATATTAAAGGCCGGGTGCCCGACGATGCTGAACGGGAGGACGGTATCATCTCGGTTGACGACACGATACGTCACGCTCAACTCTTCGCCGATGAGACGATAGATGACATTCAGTTCGAATGAAAATGGATAGTGTTTGCGCGTCTCGACAGAATCGCGCAGGATAAAGCGGACGTGTGTGTCTGTTGCCTCGGCGACCTCGAACAGTTAGTCGCGCGCAAATCCGTGTTGGCTCATCGTGTACGTCATTCCGTCATATAAGTAACGGTCGTCGAGCAGGCGTCCGACGAACGGAAAAAGGGTCGGGGCGGCCCCAATACGTTGGGTCACCTTGCCAGAGGAGCTCCGTCCCGTCGACGTTCCAACTGGTCATTTCGGCACCGTGTGCTTTTAGTGTGACGCTAACTTTCTCGTTGTAAAGTTGCAAGATAGTTACTCTCCTTTGAATGATATGATAAGTTAAGTTTAGGAGTGAACAGTACACAGGACAAGGGGTAAATCATGCGATTTCATAAACTAGCGATTGGATTGATCATGGCTGGCCTCGTGGCCGGTTTAGGCTATAAAGGATATGACGAGTTTAATAGTCAGGCGAAGGAACCGGCGGTCAGCATCGCCACGGACGATAGCGTACTTGGCGGTCTCGAGGTCGGTCAACGCGCGCCGGCCCTTGAACTGGAGACGGTCGAAGGGGAACGCCTATCGCTCGCCGATTACAATGGACAGCCGGTTGTAGTGAACTTCTGGGCGACGTGGTGTCCTCCGTGCCGTGAAGAACTACCTGAACTGATTAAATTTAGCGATGAGACGGGCGTCCCTGTGCTAGGCGTGAACATCACGAATAATGAACGTCGCGGCCGACGAGATGTCGATGCATTTTTAGAAGAAGTGCCGCTCAGTTTCCCGGTCCTGTTAGACGAAGACGGCGAGGCTGTAAAAACGTATCGCATTGTGGCCATGCCGACGACCTATGTCATCGGATCAGACGGTGTGATCACCGCCAAACAAGTCGGACCGGTCGATTTCGATTGGTTGCGAGACAAAACAAAGTAAATGAACGGACAAAGACAGACTGGGAGTGAACCGGTCTGTCTTTGTCTACTTTTTATAATGTTGTTTGATGAGCGCATCAAAATTCGGTGTCATGTCTTCCTCGAGATAATAGTGATGATTGTCTCGAATGATTGTATCGCCAACACGTGCTTCTGATGGCAAGAATCGTCTTGGGATGAAACTCGAGCCGTTGTTCCAACGTAACACGGCATACTTCCCTTCGACCCGCACCAATGTGCCGTACTTAATCATGCCTCTTCCTCCTCAACGAACAGCTTTCTGTCTCTTTATTCTTATAGAGTGTATTCCCACATTCCATAAAAGCTACACATATTTGCGCAAGGCTGGACAAGCAAATGGGAACTCAAAGAGGTGATAAAATTGTGAAGAAAGTTAGAAGAAAACGCTTTCTTTTTTGTTTGTTTTCTTCTATAATGAAGGCACGGGGTGATTTTGACGAATTTGTGAACAATGGGGGTATGGTCAATGTTTTCATCAGCTATGATTGGATTGCTCGCCTTAACCGGCGTGACCATTTATGGGATTGACCGTATGTTCACGGTCCGTTCAGAGCGCATCACAAAAAAATAGGTCTACATAATAGGGGGGATCGCAACGTCTTGGGGAGACGTTGCGATTTTTTTGTGTCAATAATCTTGCTGCCGTGACTCGCGATCTTTCGCTTTTTGTTCGACGTGCTTACGGTTCCGTTCATGGACGCGTTGGAAAAAGGCGTGCTCGGGCCAATGGGGAGACCAAACGCGTTCTTCTGGCAAGGCGAGGATATATTCTTCGGCGGCGCTCAGTCGCTCCATCATTTTGCTACGGTCGTCACACAAGTCACCGTGGCCAGGAATGAGCCACCGAATCTCATACTCGTAAATGGCAGCTTGAAGTTTCTGCAACGACGTCAAATACGCCTCGGCATCGTGTTCGATGAACGGGGGCTCGATATTGGAGGCATAATCGCCACATACGAGCAGACGTAACGGCTCGACGATTAAAGACATGTGGGTCGACTCGTGTCCTGGCGTCAATAAAAACGTGATGGGGGTAGAGCCGAGTGCGAGCGTCCCGTCCTCGGAGATCATGATGTCGACGGCCGGTTTGACGATGGGGCGATCGATATAATACTGCTCATAAAACGACTGGATCTCGTCTAACTGCGAGCGCGCATCCGTCTCGACGAACGCCTGAGATGCGATGACGGTCGCATCGGGAAACGCATAGGCACCGATAATATGGTCGTAATGCTGGTGCGTATAGATGACATACAGCTTTTTGCCTTGTCGACGCAGTTCGACGTCTCGGCGGGTGGTGGCAATCTCTTCAGGCAGCCAGTTCGGATCGATGACGATTAAGCTCTCATTCGTCTCAATCAACGTCGAAGTCGTTCGCATGAGTGCACTTTCGTAAACAGTGAACGGGTAAAGACGTACTTGAATCACGGGAATCCCTCCTTCTTGTCTTCCATCCTTTTCCCGAATCGTCATCATTTAAGCGTCGCCGGTATGACTGCTATTATCGTAAAAAACAAAAAAAAGCAGAACGTCGAATGACGTCCTGCTTCATGCACGGTGTACCGTGCGGTTATGTGTGCGAGCAAATTCTCGCGTATATGTCGGTAATTGGAGCGGGTGAAGAGAATCGAACTCTCGTCATCAGCTTGGAAGGCTGAGGTTTTACCATTAAACTACACCCGCATATGAAATTTTAAAATGGAGCGGGTGAAGAGAATCGAACTCTCGTCATCAGCTTGGAAGGCTGAGGTTTTACCATTAAACTACACCCGCGAAACGCTTAACGTTACGGTAATATAATAGCACAAGATTTTAGCTTTGCAAACCCTTTTTTGAAAAAACATTGGTTGTTGCGGCTAGGTCGTCTTGCTAAGATAATAGGAGAGAGGAGTGGATGGGGCATGAGTGAGCGTAAATCCTATTTACAGATGATGAGCGAGGGCTTTCGGATGATGAAAGAAGTCAAACAAATTAATCATGAGACGAAGCTGCGCCAATGGACATTCTCAATCAGCCGTGAGGCGAATTGGCATGTGATTCTCCGGACAGAGCGCTTGAAATGGGTCAGTCCGGCGACCGATCAGTTCATCATTGAACCGTTATTCGTCCAAATCGGGACGTTACAGCTCACGCGTCATCTCGAAACGAACGAAGTACGTTTGACTATCGATGAAGAATGGGGAATTGAAAGTAAGGTCGTCTGTGACGACCAGGAGTGGGAACGATTCGTCGCGTCGCTCAAACAATTGAAGGGGGAGTAGTCGTGAGTCGAGAAAGGCTATATCGGATTGAAGCGGAAGCTCGGGGCAGTGCCTGGCGAGCCCGTGTATTGACCGGCATCCAACGATTCCGCTTTTTTAAAGGGGAATTGCTCGCACCGACTGAACGTCCTTACGTCGTCTTGAGTATCTTTCAAGACAAGCAGGCGCTTCCCGATTTGATTGAGACGGATATGGGCGTTTTGCTCATCCACGAACGGATTAGCCCGATTTTTATGAACTTATGCCCATACGATATTCAACTCGTTCGCGTCGAGTTACACACGAGCACCGGGAAAACGGATCAATACTGTGCACTCAATGTGTTACGCCGCTTTGAGATTGAACATCTCGAGGACTCTGGTGAGTATCGTCCACTAGACCCGGACCGGCTCTACTTTTTATCACGACAAACCGTGAGATTGAATTTATTCGGGCATATGATTGCCCAAGATCGAAACAGCCAACGCCTTTACGTGACGGAGCGTCTCAAATATGCGCTTCAAGCAAAAATGGTGACTGGACTAGCATTCAAGAAGACGAAGGAGCAAACAGCATGAAGGAATACGAGATTGACGGATGGATCCGTCTATCCTACCCAGAACACTTTGAATATAACGAAGAAGAAGACCACGTCAGTTTTTACTCGGTCGAGGCAGACGCACAAGGGACGCTTCAAATGTCCATCTATGAAGCGGAGGAAGCGCAAGCCCCGAGTGACGCCGCGCTTCAAGAGTTGAACACGTTCTTAGGCGAGTTCCCGATCGACGTCAAAGTCGCCCCAAGCGTCACGTCGGAGGCCGGTGGTATGACGACGGCCTATGCGAGCGGAATTGAAGACGGCATGCATCTCGACGTCTGGTCACTCACAGACGGGAAACGACTTTTATTTTTGACGTACGTCGCCGATGAAGTGACGAATGAAAAAGTAGAGATTGAAGCAATCGTCGACTCAATCGAATGGACATAACAAGAGACACGCGCCATCGTCGGCTGCGTGTCTCTTTGTGTCTCACTGGAATTTTGGAACGTCGAAGTAAAGTGTGTAGGATTCGAGATCTTGATACATGTTGTAGATGTTAGTGGTCTGCTTAGTCGCCCAAGCGATATCTGAGGCGTATTGATTCGTTCCTGGATTGCTTGGGTTGAACCGCATCTTATAGAGCGTGTTTTGTTTGAGATCCAGGTCGTTGATATATTTATCTCCGATAAATTTAGCGCCGCCGATGATGGCGGATTCCGGTGTGAACCAACCTTCTTTATAAGCGCGTTCAGCACCTTTGACATGGGCGTTCCCATCAATCGCACCGATGCCGTACATGTTGTAGACGGTTTTCGGTGTGACGGCCTTGCCGTCGACGCTTGAGACGAGTATCCCGGTGGCGAGGGCGGACGTCCCGTGCCCGGTTTCAAGCAATGCGTGCGACAACAGGTAAATCTCGTTGACGTTGTGCGTGCGAGAGGCGTCGATGAACGCTTGACCGCGTCCTTCTAAAATCCCTTTACCGACGAGTGACTTGTTCAAGACAGGCGCCGTCAAATCGGCTCCCTTCGACAAATCGAGGAACTGGAAATATTCCCGTGATGTCGTGGCGAACGAAGATGGTGACACGTGACGTGTGATCTCTTCGTTTGTCGCCCGGCGCCAAGAGCGATCATACACACGAATATCATAACCGCTTGGGCGATAATAAGTGATTGTGTAGTACTGGTCCGTCTCCCCTGTGATGGCGACTTCTTCACCCGGATTGATGACTCCGAATGAATGGGAAGTCATCGAGGCGTCCTTCAAGACGTTGGTGCTTCCAACGGCATAGATGGCGTTCATATAACCGGTATATACGCCGTATTTTACTTTATACCAAGTTTTCGAGCCGACCTTTTGTGTCCCCAAGTACTCAAGTTTGGTGTTGGTTGATACGCTCGTCACGTTTGTAGACGTTGACGATGCGGTCGCCTTCAAATATTGGAATCGAGTCGCGAACAGTTCGGTTGCTGAGACTTTTCCCGCCGGTGCGGTCGCGGTCGCCAAGACATAACCAGTAAGCGAACCATACTTAACTTTATACCATGTTACGGTCCCGACCTGCTGAGCACCGAGGTATGCGAGTTTCGCATGGTTTGGTAACGTGGCAAGCGTCGCGGCAGATGACGAAGCTGTCGATTTCAAGTATTGAAGTTTCGTCGTGAACAGTTCGCCCGTCTTACTCTTTGTAATCAATGATTTATGCACATATGCGTTCGTGTCCCGATAAGCATCCGATTGAGAGAATACATTGCGTTGCTTTGTCACCATCGATGCGAGCGTATATGGGTAGGCCGTCTCGGTGATGACCATTTCTTTACTGCCGGCGACAGGCGGTGTGTACGGTTTCGTATACGTGAGAGAGATATATCCTTTTACGAGCGAACCGTTAAGGAGGTACGAGATGAGTCCCCAGTCGCTGCCGACGATTGGTTTCACTTTGACGACTGTCCCGTTAGTTAGATGACCGATGACAGTTCCGTCTAATGGCTTGTTACGAACTCTTAATGTGTCATTGTTCGCGACTACGACTTGGACTTCCCGCTCGGTTCCGTATTGTTCTGTTACAGGAGGCGTTAACGCAAAGTTGCGAGATGCGACATAGCCTGTCTGATTCGCATAGCGAACTTTATACCACGACTTGTTTGTTCCATAGGTCTCAAGATGTTCGACTTTTGCCCCTGATGGAATTGTTTGAATCACTTTACTCGATGTCCATCTTGATGTATACATCAAGGCCTCTTGTTGAGCAAAATACGGAGTGATTGTTGCCACGACTTTTGTCTCAGCGAGATCTCGTTTCGGAATGTATCCGGTAATTGATCCTACAGACACTTTAATCCATGATCCCAAATCAGATAGTTGTTTAACCTCTGTATTCAGTGGGAGTTGTTTTAAGACAGTGCCAGCCGTCCATTTGGTTTTATAGACCGCAGTGTTGCGTTGTGTGTAAAGTGAAATCGTATTTTGCTTCTCAATCGACTGCAAGCTACGGTTTGGAATATATCCTGTCAACTTGTTATACGTGATTTTTGCCCAAGATCCAGTCGCTCCATGTAAGGAAATTAATGTGACGTGTGCCCCTGAAGGAATGCTTGTAAGTGTCTTTGCACTGCTGTATGTTCCTTGCTTCAAGCTAACAGCCTCTTTTGTCGTATGAGTTGATGACGAAGAAGGCGTAGAAGGAGTAGAACCGGAAGAAACTTTAGTGAAGTATGTCGCTGCGACATACCCGGTTTTTCCATTGTATTTAATCTTCATCCATGATCCTGACGCACCATGTGAAGAAATATAACTGACAATGCTTCCTTTTGGCACACTCCCAATAATCGAAGCTGTTGTCGAAGTACCTGAACGTAAATTAACCGTTGCTGTTGCTGCATAATTCACAGAGGTCGATTGCTGAACGACAGTAGAGGAATCTTTAATTGTAAAGTAACGTGCCGCTACATATCCGGTTTTTCCCTTGTAAGACACTTTTAACCATGAACCAGTAGCACCGTAGGATGCCAAATAAGTGACGGTTGACCCTTTAGGAATGGTCGTGATGATAGATGATGAAGTCGTCCGAGAAACTCTTACATTCACGTTTTCTTGAGCAATATATTCTTTAGATGGTTGAGCCGTCTCTTGATTAGAAGCCGATTTTAAAGACAGATAACTGGCAGAGACGTATCGCTTTTGGCCATTGAAGTCAATTTGAGCCCAATTATTGCTTGTTGAGTAGACAGTGACGACACTGCCCTTTGTAAGTTTTCCTACAATCGGTGAGGCTGTAGATGTTGAGGAGCGAACATTCAAAATTGACGTATTCACTGTTCCTTCGTACGTTGCTGCGTATGATTGAGTCGGCGCTTGTGTAATAAAT
Organism: Exiguobacterium sp. s21; assembly: GCF_018617975.1. Taxonomy (NCBI): domain Bacteria; kingdom Bacillati; phylum Bacillota; class Bacilli; order Caryophanales; genus Exiguobacterium; species Exiguobacterium sp. s21. Next base: position 7,751 of record NZ_JACSLF010000010.1, read on the forward strand.
AATGTACTAGAAAGCAGTACGGCTGTACTCAATCTTGTGATCGTTGGTTTCAATGTCTTACCCCTTTCGGTGAATACAAACTTGTGAATTAGTATTCGTATATGGCTTTGCGGTCTAAGTATATCTTATTTGAAAATTGGAAAGAAGGAGTGGAATTACAAAAAAGGTAAATGAATTAGAATGGATATGTATTATTTTGTAAATTAAAAAGAACCTCCATTTAATAGGAGGTTCTTTTTGTGATTTGTACGGTTTGACCCATCCAATCGCCGATATCGGTCCACACGTCTTGTCGTTGTCGTTCACGCAAAATCTCATGTCTGGCATTGTCATAGGTGAGAACGGTCAACTCGATATCGGCAACTTGGTGTTTATGAACGATTCCCGTGAGTCCTTCACCGTCATGGACGACTGGATCGTCGGCCCCGACAACGAACAACATCGGTAACGTTTTCGGATGTTCGTGGATTCGAGCGGTAGACGTCACATCGAGCGATGCGCGCGCTACTTCGTGCAAGTAACCGAGCGTCGGAATTCCGCCGCAATTCGGGTCATTTAAATAGGCGGATACTTCTTCAGGAACACTTGAAATCCAATCGCTCTCGGTCGTGGCCGGTAAGAATTTCAAGTTATACCGTCCAAATAGTAAGCGTTCGAAAAAGCGAGAGTTATAGTTGCTCCCTTTGAACCGGATGGCAAAATCGATCGCATACAGTCCGATCCGCCCGATCCATCCCGAATGTGGAGGCGGAGACACGGCGATGACGCCAGCCAGGCGATGACCTAACCGTTGCCCGAGGCGACGGGCGAGCAGTGAGCCGAAACTATGGCCGAGGACGACGGTCGGCAACTCGTCTTGATAGTGATCGAGGAGTGAGATAGCGTCATCAACCATTTGATCAAATCCTTCATGTGGAGACAAGTGGGCGTAAGTGGACTGATCCCGTGCCAAAGAACCGGCACCGCGGAGATCGCATAGGAATACGTTAAAACCAATTTCTGACAAAAAATCAGCGAATTCGACATATCGTCGGTGATGCTCGAGCATACCGTGAAAGATGAAGCAATTTCCAATTGGTTGTGAGGTGGGAATGTGTAGCACATGCGTCCGATACCCGTCCGCATACGTATGTTCCGTGACGTCCATCTGTATCCCTCCGTGTCGTTTAAAATAATCCGATCGCTTTACCGGTCTCGTCGATTCCCATATTCAAGGCGGCCGGTTGCTTGGGCAGACCCGGCATCGTCAAGACGTTTCCGGTCAAGGCGACGAGAAAGCCAGCGCCGACCGACGGTTTCAACTCTCTTACGGTCACAGTGAACCCGTGCTGGTAACCGAGTTTCGTCGGGTCGTCTGACAGCGAGACCGGTGTCTTTGCCATACAAATCGGTAAGTGTTGCCAGCCGTTCGCTTCGATTTGAGCCATTTGTTTTTTTGCGGTCGCGGTGAACGTGACGTCGGCCGCCCCATACACTTCACGGGCGATCGTCAAGATTTTTTGTTCGATTGAATCGGTCAACGCATAGAGCGGGGTGAATGCACTCTCATTCGACTCAATCGTCTCGATGACGGCCTCGGCGAGCGCGCGTCCGCCTTGGCCTCCGTTTGACCACACTTCACTGAGCGCGACACGTATGTGGTTCGCTTCACACCAGTCGAGGACGGCCGCCAACTCTTCGGTCGTGTCTGAATTGAATCGGTTGAGGGCGACGACGGTCGGCAAGCCAAGTTTCCCCATCGTCTCGACATGTTTGGCGAGAAGTTTTAATCCGTTCCCGACGGCTCCGACGTTCTCGACGTGGAGTTGGTCTTTGGCGACGCCGCCATGCATTTTCAAGGCACGGACTGTCGCCACGAGGACGACAGCGTCCGGATTTAATTTACCGATGCGTGACTTGATGTGACAGAACTTCTCGGCACCGAGGTCGGCTCCGAATCCCGCTTCGGTGACGACGTATTCACCGAGCTTGAGCGCAGTTTTTGTCGCAATCAACGAGTTGCAGCCGTGAGCGATGTTGGCGAACGGACCACCATGAACAAGCGCGGGCGTCTGTTCGAGTGTTTGCACCAAGTTCGGCTTGAACGCTTCTTTCAACAACAGTGTCGCGGCACCAGCCGCCCCGATTTGTTCGGCCGTGATCGGTTCGTTGTCTTGATCGTAGGCGACGACGATACGCTTGATGCGTGCCTCGAGGTCGGTCAACGAATCGGCGAGGCAGAGGATGGCCATGATTTCAGACGCCACGGTGATGTCAAATCCGTCTTCACGCGGTACCCCGTGGGCACTGCCGCCGAGTCCGATCGTCACGTGACGAAGTGCACGGTCATTCAAGTCGAGGACACGTTTCCAGACGATTTTACGGACGTCGATCCCGAGGTCATTCCCTTGATGAAGATGATTATCGAGCATGGCGCTGATCGTGTTATGAGCTGCGGTGATCGCATGCATGTCACCTGTGAAGTGAAGGTTGATGTCTTCCATCGGCAACACTTGGCTGAAACCGCCGCCGGCCGCACCGCCTTTTAAGCCCATCGTCGGACCGAGTGATGGTTCACGTAGACAAACGATTGCTTGTTTATCGAGTTGATTCAACGCCTGTCCAAGTCCGACGGTCACGGTCGACTTTCCTTCGCCGGCTGGAGTCGGATTGATCGCCGTGACGAGGATGAGTTTCCCGTCTTCTCGAGTCGCCATCCGATCGATGACATCGAATGATAACTTGGCTTTATATTTCCCGTATAGATCGAGGTCATCTTCTTGTAAACCGAGTTTTTCCGCAATCTCTTTGACAGGTAGCATCTCGGCTTGTTGGGCAATTGTTAGGTCGGATAACGGTTTAATCGTCGTCATGTATAAAATCCCTCCGCTTTCGAACATTATAACCTATTTAGTACATTTCATTCGTGAATCGACCCGGAATCAAGGTTTAATCTTTCGTTAGGGAAGACTCGTTCGTGTTGTCATTGAGTTTATCATAACCCATCGCTTCGTAGAATTCACCCATTGAGTGCAATATATTCCACCCTTTCCGTCAAATGTATCCGTTTTCATTTTTGGTCCAGGAAGGTAAGTTGATAGTGGAGGCGATGAACATGACAGAAACACCGAAACGAATCAAACGGAGACGAAATTGGAAGAAGCCGGCGAGTTTTATCGCATTCGTTGGTCCGGCCTTTTTGGCATTTGTGGCAATCGTGCTTATTCCATTTTTCAACGGGATTTATTACAGTTTCACAGATTGGAACGGTGTGACGGGGCAATTGAATATGGTCGGACTGGACAACTACCATCGGATTTTATTTGAAGATGAACAGTTCCGCGCTTCGTTCTGGATTACGACGAAATATACGCTCGTGGCCGTGGTGCTGACGAATATCGTCGGCTTCCTATTGGCTTTACTATTGACGATGAATATTAAGACGCGCAATATTCTGCGCACCGTCTTTTTCATGCCAAACTTGATTGGCGGGCTTATTCTCGGGTTCATTTGGCAGTTTATCTATGTGAAGGGCTTTGAATCAATTGGTGCATTGACCGGGTGGAGTCTGTTCGAACTGCCGTGGCTAGGTGACGCTCAGACGGCGTTCTGGGGCATCGTCATCGTCGCCATTTGGCAAGGTGGGGGCTATGTCATGGTCATTTACATTGCGGCGCTTCAAAATGTGCCGACAGATTTACTTGAAGCGGCTAAAATCGACGGGGCAAACCGGTTGAAGATGCTTCGTCATATCACCCTCCCCATGATCATGCCGTCGATCACGATTTGTCTGTTCTTGACCATCTCATGGTCGTTCAAAGTATTCGATACGAACTTATCACTGACGAACGGCGGGCCGTTCAAATCGACGGAGATGCTCGCTTTGAACATCTATACCGAATCGTTTGTGAATAATAACTACGGACTCGGCTCGGCGAAAGCAGTCATCTTCTTCCTCGTCGTCGCGGCGATTACCGTCACGCAAGTGTACTTGACGAAAAAGCGGGAGGTGGAGGCATGACGACGGAAAAAATTGAACGCATCGAAGCGAATATCGATCAGGCACCACGACAATTGTTGCCGCAAAAGCCGTTGCGGACGGGCGGATATACGGCGGGGCTCGGTCTCGTCGAGTTGGTGGCGATTTTACTCGGGCTCTTGTACCTCGTCCCGTTCTATTACGTCATCGTCAACTCGTTCAAATCAATCGCCGAGATTTACACGAATACGTCTGCCTTGCCGAACGTTTGGCTCGCCTCGAACTATTCAGAGGCATGGGAGGCGATGAACTACGGACGCGTCTTCTTGAACTCGCTCCTCATCACGGCCGGCGCGAACCTACTGATCGTGTTGTTCACATCGATGGCGGCCTGGAAGCTCGTCCGGACGAAACATTGGATTTCGACGGTCATCTTCTTCTTGTTCGTCGCGGCGATGGTCATCCCGTTCCAGTCAATCATGATTCCGCTCGTGAAAGTATCGAGCGTACTCGGGCTGTTAAATAGCCATTGGGGACTGATGGTCATGTATCTCGGGTTTGGGTCAGGCATCTCCGTGTTCTTATATCACGGGTTTATGAAGTCGATTCCGGAAGAAATCGAAGAAGCAGCCATCATTGACGGTTGCTCGACGTGGGGCGTCTTTTGGCGCATCGTGTTCCCGCTTTTAAAACCGATCACGGTGACAATCGTCATCTTGAACAGCCTTTGGATTTGGAACGACTTTCTGTTACCTTCACTTGTCCTCCGAGACATCGAACTGCGGACGATTCCGCTCGCGACGTTCTATTTCTTCGGACAATATACAAAACAATGGGATTTGGCACTCGCAGGTTTAGTCCTTGGGATCGTTCCGCTCCTCGTCTTTTTCTTCGGTATGCAAAAGCATATTATCAAAGGGATTACGAGCGGCTCGATCAAATAACCCTTCCCAAGGGATCTCCCCCGTCCGCTACACGGGGGAGAATTTTTTTTGAAAAAAGCTGTTGACATTTGTCGGAATATTTATAATAATTGGGTCAATTCAATTGTGAACGACATTGAAAGGACGAGTACACAGAAGACGTAAGCAAAGCGAGCCGGGGAAGGTGAGAGCCCGGACTGAAATCTCTGTCGAAGAACCTCCTGGAGTCGCTACCCGAACGCTTTGCAAGTAGACGTAGCCGGACTGTTCCCCGTTATCGGAACTACGAGATGTTCGTCTCGAAAAAGTGAGTAGATTCGTCTACTAATTTGGGTGGCACCGCGGAGCTTGAAGCCTTCCGTCCCATAGTCCATGGGATTGGAGGGCTTTTTTCTATTGCTCCATCCCGAAATCCCACAATTGGAGGAAGAAAACATGACAACAACAGCAATGAGCAAGATGAAAGCGAAACAACAGGCGATTACAGTAGTGAAGGCGACATTCGAAGACAAGTTCAGCACGGCGCTCGGACTCACACAAGTTCAGGCCCCACTGTTCGTCACATCGGCGAGCGGTGTCAACGACCACTTGAACGGTGTCGAACGCATCATCCAGTTCGATACGCAGTATCCGGGACACGAACTCGAAATCGTTCAGTCGCTCGCGAAGTGGAAACGTGAAGCGCTCGGCCGTTATGGATTCGAAGTCGGTGAAGGGTTGTACACACAGATGCGCGCCATCCGTCGGGATGAAGAACTCGACGCGACACACTCACTCCACGTCGATCAATGGGACTGGGAACGTGTCATCGCTCGGGAACACCGGACGACGGAGTACTTGAAGGCGACGGTCGAAACGATTTACGCGGCACTCCGCGAGACGGAACAGACGGTCGAAACGATGTACGGGATTGAGGCGATCTTGCCAGAGTCGATTCATTTCTTGACGAGCCAAGAGCTCGAAGACCTTTACCCGACGCTCACGCCAAAAGAACGTGAGCACGCGATTTGTAAAGCGTACGGTGCGGTCTTCCTCTCGCAAATCGGCGGCGCACTCGCCTCGGGCGATAAGCATGACGGTCGTGCGGCCGACTATGATGACTGGTCACTCAACGGCGACATCCTCGTCTGGCACCCGGAACTCGAATCGGCGTTCGAATTGTCGTCGATGGGGATCCGTGTCGACGAGACGGTACTCGCTGAGCAGTTGGCTACAGCCGGTGCCGAAGAGAAACGGAAGTACCCGTTCCACCAAGCCGTCCTCGAAGGACGCCTCCCGCTTACCATCGGAGGGGGCATCGGGCAATCCCGTGTCGCCATGTACTTGCTTCGTGCCCGCCATATCGGCGAAGTCCAATCTTCGGTTTGGCCGAGTGAGATGATCACCGCGTGTGAAGAAACCGGAATCAGCCTGTTGTAATTATATAGAAGAAACTAAAACCAGGACTTTCTTTTTCAATAAGAAAGTCCTGGTTTTCTGTGCAACATTTTCCACCCTACACGTCAATTTTGACACCTACATAATGGAAGCGTTTTCATCTAAAGTTAGGGTGTACCGATTGGAATCATGATTGTCGACTCTATACTTAGGGAGGAAGCGAAATGAAACGTAAATGGAGATTATCGACCGCCGTGATGACGGCTGGGATGGTATTGACTCTTGCGGCCTGTGGCGGCGGGTCGCTTACGGAAGATGAAGGATCGAACGATGCGAACGCGGATAGCGGGGACAAACAAGACGTCACGTTGAACGTCTTCCAGTTCAAGGCGGAAATCGCCAAAGACCTCGAGGCGATGGCGAAAGAATACGAAGAAGAGACGGGCGTCAAAGTGACCGTCCAAACGGTCGGAGGCGGAGCTGACTATGGGGCAGCGCTCAAGTCCCAGTTCGCGTCAGGCAATGAACCGGACATCTTCAATAACGGCGGGTTCACCGAAGCACAAACGTGGAAAGACAAGTTGGAAGACTTGTCGGACGAGAAATGGGTCGGTGACTTGACCGAAGTGGCCAAAGAACCGATGACGATGGATGACAAACTGTACGGGATGCCGATGAACTTGGAAGGCTATGGTTTCATCTATAATAAAGAGCTGTTCGATAAGGCGGGCATCAGCGAACTGCCGAAGACGTTGTCTGAGTTGACGGATGCGGCTGAGAAGTTGGATAAAGCAGGCATCACGCCGTTCTCGGTCGGTTATGCCGAATTCTGGATTCTCGGTATCCATTTGCTCAACATTCCGATGGCGCAGCAAGACGATCCGGATGCGTTTATCCAGGCGCTGAACGAGAATAAAGGAAAATTCGAGGACAACGAGCAATTCCAACAGTTCTTGAAACTGTTCGACCTCACGATCAAATATGGAAATAAAAATCCACTTACGACGGACTATAACACGCAAGTCACTCAGTTCGCTCAAGGTGAGACGGCGATGCTTCAACAAGGGAACTGGGCGCAACAGATGATTCTTGACGTGAACCCGGACATCGAGATGGGCTTCGTGCCAATTCCGATCAATGATGACAAAGAGAAGATGGACCGCCTCCCGGTCGGTGTCCCGAACAACTGGGTCGTCAACAAAAACTCCGAGTATAAGGAAGAAGCGAAGGATTTCCTCGAATGGATGGCGACGTCTGATACGGGTAAAGATTACATGGTCAACAAGTTCAAATTTATCCCAGCGTTCAAATCGATTGAAGCGAACGACCTTGGACCACTTGCAGACGATATCTTGGCCTATTCAAACGAAGGCAAGACGATCTCGTGGAACTGGTTCAAGTATCCGGATGGTGCGGTCAACGAGTATGGCGCACTGATGCAAGCATACGTTGGCGGTCAAAAGACAGGCGACGAGATGCTTCAAGACTTCACGAAAGTATGGGCCGATAAGGCGAAATGATAGCAACACAAGCGGCGAAATGACCCCTTCGCCACTTGTGTTTTTTTTATGAAAAAACTGTCACATGAATCCCATAAAAATGACACACATACCCCCCTGGGTTTTCGTACAATATGTTCTGTAAGCGATTGATCAAGAGGAGGGGTTATGAAACGACTAAGCGGGTTACTCGCGTTATGGTTCTTCTCACCGATCACTGTTCAAGCGAACGAGGAACCGGTGTCGCTCGAAGAACCGATTGTGATTCAATCGAACGAAACGTTTAACGGTGAAGGAAAGCGATTCAGTAGTTGTGAACATCCTGCGTTTCAACTCGAAGGGACCGGGGCCGTGCTCGAGAACGTCGAGATCGAACAGTGCGAACGGACGACCGTACCCGCGGTGCTCGTCGTGGGACTCGGCCATCAAGTCATCGACGTTACGATTGAGGCGACCGGGACCGGGATCGCCGTCGAGAACAGTTACGGGGTCAGGTTGATTCGACCGAACGTGACAGGGAAGGGTGAGGAGGAAGGAATCTCGATCGAGGATAGCGAGGCGACAGTCATCAAAGGAGCCATCGTCGACCACGTCCGTGACGGCATTTATATTGAAAACGGGACCGGACACGAGTTGACCCGGCCGCTCGTCACGAACTCACGATACGGCGTTCATCTTATGTTCCCGACGGACGTCTCGATTGTGTCCCCGAATCTGCACAACAATGAAACTGGCGCGATGGTGATGGGGACCGAGCGCGTCCGTATCGAGAATGGACAAATCTATGATCAAGTCGGTGCGACAGGAATGGGACTCATGCTGTTCGAAGCGGTTGAAACGAGCGTCCGTGCCAATGCGATTTATGGGAACCGCGTCGGCATTTATACCGAAAAATCGGAATGGACGACAATCCATGATAACGGTGTGAACGGAAATGATATCGGCCTAAGGATGAAACGGGCCAACGGGATGACGTTGACCGGGAACGATGTGACGAACAATCGCTATCCCGTCGTATCATTTGAAGCGGCCGATAACGTGATTGTCGGTAACGAATGGGGCGGGCAGACACTCGATTTGACCCAGGACGGGCAGAGCGAGATCCCGTATCGGGCCGACCCGTATTTGTTTTTGCTCGCTGATTCGTATGAAGCGTTTGAATTGCTGTACGGGGCTCCAGGGTTGACCGTACTCGAGCGTATCCTCAGGAGCCCCGATGAGGTCACGCTCACCGATGTTTCGCCGCGGGCGACGACGTTCGAGTTAAAGTGGCAGGGAACGGTTGGGGCAACCGTGTTAAGTGGATTATTGATTTTATTATGGCGATTTGGGAGGAAACAAGATGATTACTTATAAGAAGATGGCAGGATTACTTACCGTATCAGGATTGACGCTCGCATTGGGTGCGTGTTCAAGCGCGGCGGCGGAACCGTTTGACATCGAATGGGGCGAGACCGAATGCGAGGTATGTAACATGAAAATCATGGACGAACAGTTCGCTGCCGAGGCGATCATGGACAACGGAAAAGGCTATGCGTTCGATGACATCGGTTGTTTGATGCGGGACTGGTATCCGGAACAGACAGAAGAAGACATCGCAGCTATGTACGTCAAAGACTACAACACGAAAGAATGGGTCGACCTTGAAGAAGGAACATTCGTCTACGATAAGACGTCGAAGACACCGATGGCTTACAATATTGTCTCGTTTGCGAAGGAAGCGGATGCTGAGGCATACGTGGACGAGAACGGCGGCATGGTCATGGACCTCGACGACTTGAAAGACCATTCATGGGAGCGCGGGGAAATGAAACAGCATAAAAAGATGAACGCAGATGATGACAGCAAGATGAGTGAGAATGATTCCTCAGAAGGCCACGGACAGTAAATGATGTTGTGGCGGATCGAGTGGTCGCGCACGTTACGTCAAAAAGAGAGTTACGTCTTCCTGTTCACCTGGATGGTGACGCTCGTGCTGCTTGGCGGTCTCGGACAAGCGCTACCGGTGGCGACCGCCTACACGAACGTCAACGCGACATTACTCACCATCATCGGACTCGTCTTACCGTTTTTCGTCATGTTGACGACGGCGCTCCAGTGGGGAGGGGAGCGGGAATCGAAACGTTTGCGCCTCTTGACGACGTACCCGCTATCGATGTTTCGCCTCGTCTGGATGCGTTACACCGCATTTCTCGCGACGCAGGCTTTAATTGTCACGCTCGCTTATGCGCTCTCGTCATTCTTCGTATCGATGCCTCTCAAGACGTGGGTCGTCCTTTGGGCATATTCGCTCGGGCTCATCGCGTATGGGGCGGCGTTCGGGACATTCGTTGGCGTCATCGGTCGAAATCGGCTTCAAGCCGTCCTCATGTCTTTCCTCGTTTGGACGGTCTTGATTTTGTTATGGCCGACGGTGCTCGTCAGTGTCATTGCATGGATACCATACGGTGTTCAGGCGGAAGCGATGGTCGGCGCCTTGTTTTTGAACGGATTTGAGTTGTTGCGCGTCTGGGTGAGCGCAGTATTGGCGGCCCCCGATTTGTTCGGGGCCATCTATGAGACGTTTATTGGGTGGCTCGACGGCCCGGTCGGTACGGCTGTCGTCGGTGCGACGATCATCGGGGTCATTCTCAGTATGTTGGGCGCGGCGGCGTGGTGGTTACGACGGGAGGGTCGACATGATTCAACTTAATCAAGTGGGAAAACGATACGGCGAGTCATGGGCGCTCCATCCGCTTGACGGTGGGATTGACTCAGGCCAGGTCGTCGCTTTATGCGGCAGTAACGGGGCTGGGAAGTCGACGCTGTTGAATCTTATGAACGGCACGATTCCCCCAAGCGTCGGGAGCGTGTCCTTGAACGGTCGAACGATCGATGACGGGAAGGCGTACCATCGGACGTTTGGATACATGCCAGACGACTTTGCGTTCGATCCGTCTTGGACCGTCGGTGAGACGTACGCCTATTACACATTATGGCAAGGCGTGAAACCAGATTTAGCGCTGTTGGAGCGCGTCGGTCTCGATGGATTGAGAAACCGAGCCGTCGGGAAGTTGTCGAAAGGGATGCGTCAACGTCTCCTACTGGCGCAGGCGCTCGTGACGAAACCTGACATCTTGCTCCTCGATGAACCGACGAACGGACTCGATCCGACTTGGATGCGTCTGCTCGGTGGCTTGTTGCGGGAAGAAGCTGAGCGTGGTGCGACGATCGTCTGCTCGACACACCAGCTTGATGTGGCAGCGATGCTCGCTGATGAAGTATGGATGCTCAAGGACGGTCGGCTTGCAGGTCGCGTCCTCGTCACGGACGAAGCGGCGGCTTATGCTGAAATCAAACGTTTCTTTTTCGAATCGGAAGTTGAGGCTTGTCAAACCGGCGCGGCTCGCACAAAATAATAGACAGTTGAAGTGGTGCTCGGAACCTTCCGGCACCACTATTTTATTGGGGAGATGAAACAAATGAGAAAGAATGTTACGGTCGCGCTGTTGTTGGCGACTTTTTTAGCGGCGATTGAAGGGACGGTCGTCTCCGTCGCAACGCCGGTCATCGCGAGCGAATTGAATGGGGCTGCCCTCGTGAGCTGGGTGTTTGCCGCCTTCTTGCTGTTCACGGCGGTATCGACACCAATCTATGGGAAGGTGGCCGATTTGTTCGGCCGAAAGCGTGTCCTGTTATTTGGAATCGGGCTGTTCACGCTCGCCTCACTTCTTTGCGGACTTGCCACATCGATGGAACAACTGATTGTCTTCCGGGCGCTTCAAGGGCTCGGCGCCGGTGCGGTATTACCGATCTCGATGACGATTATCGGCGATTTGTATAAATACGAAGAGCGCGGCAAGATTCAAGGGATTTTGAGCGCGGTGTGGGGCGTATCGGGCGTTCTCGGTCCGGTCATCGGCGGGTTCTTGGTCGAGACGTTGTCTTGGCGTTACGTCTTCTTATTGAACGTACCGTTCGCACTTTTATCGTTCATCATGATCGTCACGTTCTATAAAGAGACCGTGACCGAGACGACGGAACGGATTGACGTCAAAGGAGCGTTGTTGTTCGCGTTCGGTACGACGGCGTTCTTGTATGGGCTGATCACGTTCAGCGAGACGAACGTCTGGACGGCCTCGGTCGTCGCCAGTGCCGTCTTCAGCGTCATCTTGCTCACCAGTTTCTTCTTATCGGAACGACGGGCGAAGACACCGTTGTTGCCACTCGAATTATTGAAACAACCAATCATCGCGTCGATCAATGGGGCCGTCTTCTTCGCGGCGTGGGTCCTCGTGTCAATGTCGGCCTATATCCCGATTTGGGCACAGGCCGTCCTTGGGAAATCAGCGACCGAAGCCGGATTCATGCTCATGCCACTCTCGGTCGCTTGGACATTCACGTCGATTATCGGCGGCCGGACGCTTGGGGCGGCGTCACCACGCCGCCGAGCCGTCACGGGAATGAGCCTGCTCTTGATTGGGACGATCATTTTGACGCTCATGAACCCGGCGAGCGCGGACGCGTGGGTCTATCTCGCTGTTGCCATCATCGGCGTCGGGTTCGGATTGTCGCAACCGATGTTCATCGTCGTCTTGCAGACCGTCGTATCTTACCGGCAACGCGGGACCGCGACGGCCGCGAACTCATTTTTGAGTACCGTCGGTCAGACGCTCGGTGTTGCCGTGTTCGGTGCAGTATTCAACTTTATCGTGCTCAGCGGCTTCCGTGACGAGGCGGGCTTGAGCGACGTATCACTCGAATCGTTCTTTAATCGAAGCGTCACCGAGACGTTAAATACGACGGTCCGGCTCCAAGGCGAGCAACTCATCGCCACGGGATTGAACACGGTCTTCATCGGTGCGGCACTTGCCGCATTCATCGCACTGTTGATTGCGCTGCGTTTACCGGTTAGCCCACCCGAATCTTCACGCGATAACTAACGACACGGTATGATGGTGAAAAGGAGGCGATCATGTTGAGACGATGGATGTTCATTTTGTCGCTCGTATTTGTTGCCGGTTGTGCCTCGGAATCGACCGAGGCGCCGGAACCTGAAAAGGCACCAGTCGAAGAGTCGACCGAAGAAGCACCGTCTGACACGGCACCTGATCCGGAACCAACTGAGCCAGAAGACGACGTGTCGACTGGTGCGACGGAATCGATTGTTGAACAGTTAGAGGCACCGTGGTCAATCGCAGAAACCGATGACGGATGGCTCATCTCGGAACGCGGCGGCACGATTGCCGTCATCGATGCGGACGGGAATCTCGACCGACAACCGGTCGTCCTCGAAGAAGATGTGCTCGAAATCGGTGAGGGCGGTTTACTCGGCCTGGCCTTGACGACAGATTTCACGACATCCCGACAAGTGTACGCCTATCATACGTACGGGACACCTGGGGACGTACGAAACCGGGTCGTCGAATTGACGTGGGACGGGGAGCGCTTTGAAGAGACGGCTGTCGTGCTCGATGAGATCCCAGGCGCCCAGTTCCACAACGGCGGACGGTTGTTGCTCGATGGTGACGTGCTTTGGGTCACGACCGGAGATGCGCTCGTGCCGGAACTGGCTCAAGACGAGACATCGATTGCCGGAAAAGTGTTACGGGTGCCATTATCCGGAGCGGGCAATCCGACCGATTGGATTTATTCGTCCGGACACCGCAATCCTCAAGGTTTGACGAAAATCGAGGATACGTTCTATGCGAGTGAACATGGGGCGTCCGGTCACGATGAAGTGAATATCATCGAAGAGGGTAACAACTACGGCTGGCCGCTCATCGAGGCAGACCAAGAACGAGATGGGCTCGAGACACCATGGTTCGAGGTCGGGGAGACGTCGTGGGCACCGTCGGGCATTGTTGCCGACGACCGTTACGTGTATATGGCGACGCTGCGCGGGAATCGCCTCGTTGCCATCGACCGGGAATCACGTGAGGTCATCCCGCTCGTCGAGGATAAAGGTCGCATCCGTGACGTCTGGTTGGAAGACGACGGACTTTACTACATCACAAACAATACGGACGGACGTGGCAACCCTGGAAGTGGGGACGACCAGCTGTATCGCCTCACGATCGAATAGAAACTGACATACGTGTCAGTTTCTATTTTTTGTTGAATACATCCATTTATCCGGTATAATGGACTTCATATGGAAAATGAAGGGGATTTTTACATGAAACAATCGCAATTGGTACATAAGAACGAAACATTGTATTTTGGACTGCTCGTCGCCGCCAGCGTGTTGACGGTGGTGCTAGGAATCGTCTTCACGATTGCCTCGCTCGGCATCTTTTTATGGGTGATCGGATCAATTTTAGCACTGTCTCTATTCACACACTGGCTCCAAATCGGATATATTCGCACGAACGGCGTCAAAGTCACGGAGCGTCAATTCGCCGACCTGTATCAGACGTATCAGCGTGTCGGGCAGGAAATGGGTATTCGCTTACTCCCAGACGTGTACATTCTTCAAGCCGGAGGCGTCTTGAACGCTTTTGCGACTCGTTTCTTCCAAAAGAACATGGTCATTCTGTATTCGGATGTCGTCGAGTTGTCACGTGACGGATATACGAAAGAAGTCGAATTTGTCATTGCCCATGAGTTGGCACATATTCGCCGAAATCATGTCCAAAAACAATGGGCGATGATGCTCGGCGGTTGGATTCCGTTTTTAGGGTCGGCTTATTCGCGTGCTTGTGAGTTTACGTGTGACCGTATGGCCGCCCATCATATTCAAGATCAGGCGGCATCGAAACGTGCCCTCACGATTCTTGCCATCGGTGGCAAATTGGCAAAAGAAGTGAGCGAGTTTGACTACTTATTTGAAGCGAGTCGTGAGAACGGATTTATCGCCAAGTTGAGCGAGTTGTTATCGACACATCCGCCACTCCCGAAACGAATTGCGGCCATCGCGACGAACGCCGGTGAGACGAACGTTCCGGTCTTCAAGACGGCAGGGTATGTCAAAGGGTCGATTATCGGGACGATTGTATTGAGTGTCATTGTCAATGTGGCCATTGTCGCCTGGTTGTTCACGAGCGACGGATTGACTGGCTTCTCAGAAGGGTTCGGCTCTCTTGATGCCATGGCAGAAGAGCCGATTCAAGAACTTGCCTACAACGCCGCAACGTACGAAGAGTTTGAGGCCTTACTGGCAGACGGGGCTGACGTCAACACGCAAGACTTGTACGGCGACACGCCGCTTCATAACTTGCTCTATAATGAAGGCGTGGACATCGATACGGTTGGGTTGTTGCTTGAGAACGGCGCCGACGTCTCGCTTGAGAACGAGGACGGGATGACCCCGGCTGAACTCGCTGCCGACTCCGGTCAACCAACAGGAATCATCGAATTGATTCAATCGTACGAGTGAACAGAGAGGTTTATGGCCATGCATGTGGCCATAAACCTTTTTAACAACAGCTGTTGCAAACGCTTGCATAAGCCGTGATATAATGACAGCGAGGAGGCGATACGTGGATGAGCATTCGGACGAAGCTGACGGGAATGATTGCCTTGACGATTATCTTTCCCGTCATTTTGGCGACGATCATTTCCTTTTGGTACGTCAAAGACCGGGAGCGGGAACGGGGGCTTCAGCTCACGGAATGGTCGCTTGAGCGAGGCACACTACAGATGGAACGGTATGTCTCGGACTTGAGCCGCTTGCCGACCAGTCTGTATGCGAATCGGGATGTGCTCGATATTCTCGAGTACGGCCCGGGACTGTCGCTCGAACAGACTGAACTCGAGGTACGACGGGCGCTGCTCGGGATGTACTTATCCCGTGAGGATGTGGCCCAGATTCAACTGCTCATGCTTGAGGATATGGATTCGTTCGCCGCCTATAAGATGAAAGTGTCCCCGCGCTCGAAACGGCAGCCAAGTGAGATTCAGCAACAACTATTGAAATATGAGGAGAGCCGCGTCCTGCTTGAGGCCTCGCATCCGCTCGTGCCCTATCATGATTTCGGGCCGCTCGTCTCGGAAGAGCAGGTCGTTACACTCCATTTCCGACTCGACAAAATCGAGACGGATCAGCCACTCGCGATATTGTCGATTGATATTCCGGAGGACATTTTCATCGGCCAACTCGCCTCACTACAGAACAATCCGAGCGAGAGCCTCTGGTTCGTCGGGGGAGGCAATCAAGTGTTCGCACAACTCGGTGACGGTGAAATCCCGCAAAATGTATCGACGAACTCGCTGTCGAGCGATGGAAAGCATCACCGTATCGTCAAAGCGTTCGAGTTTGAGAACCAGACGTTCTACGTCGGAAAATCGATACCGGATCGATTGTTGACCGAGCCGGCGTCGCGGACGTCGTTCATCATCTTTGTCGTCGGGATGGTGTCGCTCGTATTGGCATTGATTGGGGCGACCTATGCCTCGATGCGTTTGACGACTCCAATCAAGACGCTCACGTCGAACATTTGGCGAATCGAACAAGGGGACATGACGGTCTCATTCGATTCCCTCGGAAATGATGAGTTCGGTGTGCTCGGACGGCAATTCAAACGGATGATCGAACGCATTGACGATTTGATTCAACGAGAATATCGTCTAGCGCTCGAAAATCGGACGAATGAACTGAGAGCGCTCCAAGCCCAGACGAACCCACATTTTTTATTCAACGCCTTGCAGTCGATTGGGACGCTCGCGTTGAAAGGGGACGGTAAGACGGTGTACCGTCTGATTACCCAACTCTCGTCGATGATGCGTTACACGATGCATCCGGACGAATCGATGGTGACGCTTAGGCGAGAAGTCGACCACCTCACGTCTTACATTCGGCTGCAGCAAGTCCGTTTCCCGGATCAATTTGAGATTGAGGTCGATGTGCCGGAGCCGCTCCTCGATTTGATTGTGCCGAAGATGATTTTGCAGCCGCTCGCCGAGAACTTTTTCAAACACGGATTTGAGCGGGACGGGTCAACGGAGGCGAACCGATTCTCCCTGCACGTTCAGCAATCCGGGACAGACCTCGTCATCCGTTGCGAGAACAGTGGTCGGCCCATCCCCGTTCGAGAGCTCGATGCCCTACAAGAGCGAATCGACTTATCGACAGCGCCGGTTCATGGGGCAGAAGGTACCGGTTTAAAGAACATTCGCGATCGACTCATGTTAAACTATAATCGGGAGGCTCAGTTTATGTTGGCTACACCAGAGACAGGCGGATTTCGTATCGTCATGCGTTTCCCGGCCGTGAAGGAGGCGGATGCGTCATGACGAAAGTATTGATCGTCGACGATGAGTCGCCGGTACGGGAAGCAGTGAAACTGCTCGGGGAGTGGGAACGGCTCGGGGTCACGAAAGTGATTGAGGCACAGGACGGGGAAGAAGCGAAACGAATCATCGCCAAGGAACGGCCGGCGTTGATTTTATCGGACCTGCAGATGCCTCGCTGTAACGGCATCGAGTTGATGGAATGGGTTCATACGGAGGCGGAAGCTTCCAAACTCATCGTCTTGACGGGCTATGACGAATATTCGTACATGCGGCGCGCGATTCAGCTCGGTAGTTTCGACTATTTGTTGAAACCGATCGACCCGGACGTCTTGAACGAGACGCTGGCACGCGCCCTCGCGGATGTCACTCCTGCCGAAGAAGATTCGATTCTACAGATCGGTGCGTTCATCGAGCGCCATTATGCGGAAGAACTCAGCTTACAAGGGATGAGCGAACGCTTTTACTTGAGCCGCGAATACATATCGCGTCGTTTCAAACAGCAGTACGGCGTCAACTTATCCGAATACTTGCTGTCGATCCGGATGCTCGAGGCGAAACGTCTCCTTGAGACGAGTAGACAACGTATATATGAAGTCGCCCAAGCGGTCGGCTTTTCGGATGATAAATATTTCCGAAAAGTCTTCAAAAAACAGGTTGGCATCACCCCGAACGAATATCGGGAACAGTGTCAACGATTATCTTGAAGGAGGAATTTAATCATGAGTGTACACATTGGGGCAGAAGCAGGACAAATCGCAGAAACGGTATTATTGCCAGGAGATCCGCTTCGCGCGAAATATATCGCGGAAACTTTCCTCGAAGACGTCGAGTTATACAACGAAGTCCGTGGGATGTATGGCTTCACTGGAACGTATAAAGGGAAACGCATTTCCGTTCAAGGGACAGGGATGGGTGTTCCGTCGATGTCGATTTACGTGAACGAATTGATCATGTCATACGGCGCCAAAAACTTGATTCGTGTTGGTACGGCCGGCGGGATTCAAGAAGATGTCAAAGTACGTGACGTCGTCATCGCGATGAGCGCATCGAGTGAAATGGGCCAAAACCGGGTCCGCTTCGACGGCATGGACTATGCACCAACAGCGACGTTCGACCTCCTACATCGCGCCTATATGAATGCTGAAAAGGCTGGCATCCCGGTCAAGGTCGGTCAAATCTTCACAGCCGACCAGTTCTACCAAGATGATTTCCACCATTTCAAGAAGTGGGCCGACTTCGGTTGCCTCGCAATTGAGATGGAAGCGGCAGGTCTTTACACACTCGCTGCAAAACATAAAGTGAACGCATTGACGATCCTCACGATCTCGGACCACTTGTTGACAGGTGAAGAAACGACGTCGGAAGAGCGTCAATCGACGTTTGACGAGATGATCCGTGTCGCACTCGACACAGCGGTCGAAGTCACAAATTAATGAGCGCGCCTTACAGACAAGTGGTTTGTAAGGCGTTTTTGTGTCCGCGCGCCTTCCCGTGTATACAAAGTGAAACCGGCAAGCTAGACTGAAGCTGAAACGAACAGTTCGAAAATTGGGCTGTACGAAGGAGTTGTGTCCATGAATAGAGCATCCGCTTTTGTCATTTATAGTATCGTCTTTTTTGCTTTCTTTGATCTTTTTGCCCAACTTCCGGTCATGAGCACGTTCGCGACATCGGTCGGCGCGACACCGTTCATCGCCGGCCTCGTCATCGCCATCTATTCGTTGTCGAACACGTTCGGCAATATATTGTCCGGCATCTGGACCGACCGCATCGGTCCGATCGTCATCTTGCTCGTCGGTCTCGCGCTGTCGAGCCTCAGTCTCTTGTCGTACCACCTCGTCGACACATCGACGACGCTTCTCATCGTCCGCATCGTGCACGGGTTCGTCGCCGGCTTGATCGTACCGGCCGCATTCACGTTGTCTGCCAATCTGACCGCAGCGAACCGTCAAGGGAAGAAAGTGGCATTGACCGGCAGTTTTGTCGGGTTGGCGGCCATTATCGGGCCAGCGTTTAGTGGGATCATGGCGAGTCGAACGACTGTCCCCGTCGTTTTCACGTACGTCGCGTTTTATGGGATGATGGTCGCATTACTCGCGCTCATCTTTTTACGTCCGTCGAAACTGTCGCTCGGAACATCGAGCCGTCAAGAGGAAGGGAAATCACGGCTTGAACGTGACGTCGTGAAGGCGTATATCGGTGCCTTCCTTTTAATGTTCTCGCAAGGTGCGATCGCGTTTTTGCTACCACTTTATGTACAGTCGCTCGGCTATGACTCCCGCTTAAGCGGGACACTGCTTAGTACGTTCGGAATCATGGCGGTGCTCGTATTTGTGTTACCAACGAACCGTTTGTTCGATCAAATCGAACCAGCGAAACTTGCGGCACTCGGTGTCGGCATTCTTGGTGTGAGCCAACTGTTGATCGGCCGTGCCGAGACATCTAGTCTCTTATACGGGGTGCTCGCCTTGTATGGTGTCGGTTTCGCGATCTTATTCCCAGCCATCAACACGATGTTGATCAAAGCCACCAACCATGCCAACCGTGGCAAATCCTACGGATATTTTTATGCCTTCTTCTCGCTTGGGACGGTAACGGGCTCGGCTTTTTTAGGCTGGCTTTCCATCACGTTGACGCAAAAATTCACGGTGACCGGAGGCATCTTGCTCGCCGCCGGGTTGGTTCTCGTCATGATGCAACAAGCGAAAAAGCGGAACGTGCCCGTGAGATAAGGCAGACCGAGAGTGTGCGGAGCGAAGGTTCAAAATGGTCGATGGCCAAGAGAAAATGATAAGATGAAGCTAGCGCTATCATCTAAGGGAGGCAGATTTATGCTCGCACCAATCGAACAGTTGACCATCGAAGAGCTCATCCGTAAACAACGTCGCTTCTATCGGACACAAGCGACCAAATCGCTCGCATTCCGTCTCAGTATGCTGACGTTTTTAAAAGAATCGATCAAACATCATGAGGCCGAAATTCTCCAAGCGTTGGAGCAGGATTTGAACAAATCGGAACTCGACGCGTTCACGACGGAAATTGGTTTCGTCTACGATGAGATTACACGGACGACTCGTGAGTTGAAACGTTGGATGCGCCCGAAGCGAGTCCGCGGTGCTTCGATTCATCTCGGGACGAAAAGTGAGGTCATGTATGAACCTTATGGCACGGTACTGATTATCGCTCCATGGAACTACCCGTTTCAATTGGCAATGGCACCGCTCATCGGAGCGATTGCCGCAGGGAACACGGCCGTCGTGAAGCCTTCGGAATTGACACCGAACGTCGCCCAAATAATCACAAAAGTGCTCGAACGGGCGTTCACTGACCGCTACGTCGTCAGCGTTGAAGGAGATAAAGACGTGGCGACGGAACTGCTCGCAAAGAAGTGGGACCATATCTTCTTCACTGGGTCGACACCGGTCGGAAAAATTGTCATGGAGGCGGCGGCGAAACATTTGACGCCGGTCACGCTTGAGCTCGGCGGGAAATCGCCGGCCATCGTCCATGACGATGCCAATATCGAGATTGCGGCGAAACGGATCGCTTGGGGCAAATGGATGAACGCCGGGCAAACGTGCGTCGCTCCAGACTATGTCCTCGTCCATGAATCGAAACGAGGGGTATTCCTCGAAGCCATTAAACGTGAAGCGTTCACGATGTTCGGGAATGGCGTCGGGACGAAGCGGTTCACACGAATCGTCAATGAGACACATTTCGACCGTTTGACCGGATATTTGACGGAAGGCGACGTATTTTTCGGAGGTCAGACCGACCGAGATCAATTGAAGATCGCTCCGACTGTATTGACGGACATCGAAGAAGACGCAAACGTTATGAAGGATGAGATTTTTGGGCCGATTCTACCGGTACTCACGTATCGTCAACTCGATGAAGTGATTGATTTCGTTGCAGCGCGCCCACACCCGCTCGCGCTTTATTTGTTCACTGAGACGAAAGAGGTGGAGCAGAAGGTGATGAAGCATCTCACGTTTGGCGGAGGTTGTGTCAATGATGTCCTTATGCATTTGACGAACCCGAACCTGCCGTTCGGTGGCGTCGGTGAGAGCGGAATGGGCTCGTATCATGGTCGCTACAGCTTTGAGACGTTCAGCCATGCCAAATCGATTTTACGCAATACGACGAAATTTGATTTGCCGGTTCGTTATCCGAACTTCAAAGGAGCCGAGAAGTTGATTCGACTCGTCTACCGATGATCGGATTAGACTGCAGAGAGCCTGCAGTCTTTTTTTGTGAACGAAAAAATAAGAAGATTGTTTGAAATGTCACATACTTTTATGAAAATGCCCATTGCCCTCCTGTATAATAAAACCATATATCACGCACGAGGCCAGATTAGGCATGAGACCAGTGGAGGGAGCAGACAACATGACTATGAAATGTGGGACGACCCAACCGAACAGCTTCGTCTTCTCAGAAGAGACGAAACAGCTCTTATTCGAGATGATGACGTTTCAAGAATATTCAAAAGCGAGTATCGTTTGTTGGGAAGGCGAAAGATGCAGTAAGTTCTTTTATTTGAAGAGCGGTACCGTCAAATTCACGAAACTGACGAAAAAAGGGAGTTCGCTCATCATGTTCATATACGGCGCTGACGACTTCTTTGGAGAGTTCGACATCGACGATGTATTCCCGAGCTCCTATAGTATCGAGACGACCGAGGACAGTGTCATCGGCTGGATTTCAAAACAAGAGATGGACGAGCTCGTGCGTCAAGACGCACAGCTGGCCACGGAGGTGTTGCGTTGGACATCGATGATGCGCAAACAGTCCGAGATGAAGTTGCGTGACTTGTTGCTCTATGGGAAGCCAGGGGCGCTCGCCTCGACGTTGCTTCGCATGGCGGCAATGCACGGCGTAGAGGAGACAGAGGGGGTCACAGTTCCGACACATCCGTCTGACGGCGAACTCGGACAATTGATCGGTGCACCTCGCGAAACGGTCAATCGAATGATGAACCAGTGGCGGAAAGAAGGCGTGTTAACGACGACTCCGACATCGATGGTGTTGCATGACATCGATTTCCTAAAAGAGCTATGTTACTGCGAAGGCTGTCCCGCCGGTATTTGTCGGCTTTGACTTGCCGTTCATAAGCATTGAAAAACGTGCGGCGTCACAACATGAGAACATGAACAGGTGATTGGACCGACTGATGTCGGAGCAATCGCCTTTTTGTATGCCTTTTTTCCAAATGTGAACTTTATGTGTGGAAACTACGCAAATTTGATGTGATTGTCACTTTTGAAGTGACAAATGTCACATATTAATCAGTGCCCCTTTTCATACAATGAAAGTGGAAATCAAAGGGAAAGGGGTCCTTCACGTGGAGAAAAACGATGGACAAGAACCGAACTTAAAAGGCACGTTCACATCGGTCATGATTGTCGCTGGCGTCATCATTGCCATGTGGTCGTCGGTCTTTTACTTATTTGTGACACGATAACGAGCAAGAGGAGGGAAGCACGATGCATATTCATAAACTTGAGAAGTATTGGTTAGTATTCGGCATTATTCTATTAGGTGTCTTTTTGACAGTGCTCGGTATTTCTGCGTTTGCGGCAGGGAATCAGCCGGCTTCGGACGCCGATTTGATCGACCCGGCAAAAGTGCATCAAACTGCACCGTTCGACAAACCAGGGCTTCATAAAATCGGTGACAACGAGTATGAGCTCGTCATGGTCGCCCAAGCGTTCACATTCACACCGGGCAATGTGGAAATCCCAAAAGGGGCGAAAGTCACGTTTCTCGTCACGTCACCGGACGTCGTCCACGGGTTCCAATTGACAGGGACACCGGTCAATATGATGGTCGTGCCAGGTCACATCAACTCGCTCACGTATACGTTCGAAGAAGCAGGCGAATTCTTGATTCTATGTAACGAATACTGTGGAACCGGACATCACATGATGTCGACAAAAATTAAGGTGGTGGACTAAATGAATGACGTAGCCTCAAAATTAAAACAGTGGGAAATGGAACGCGGCGTACCGGTACCAAGTATCGGTGTTAAAGAAGCGCGCCTCGCCTATGCCCATATCGTCATTTCGGTCCTCGCCGTCTTAATCGGCGGTTTGGCAGGACTCATGCAGACGCTCATCCGAACCGGTGTCATCCCAGAAGTGTTCGGCTATTATCAACTGTTGACAGCACACGGCATCATGCTCGGTCTCGTTTTCACGACAATGTTTATTATCGGTCTGCTTTACGCGCTGCTCGCTAAGTCGTTCGGACGCTTTGAGTCATTTCCGACACGGGTTGCTTGGCTCGGGTTTTGGATGATTATCGCCGGTGCCGTGCTCGTCACAATCATGGTGCTTGCCAATAAAGCGACCGTTTTGTATACGTTCTACGCGCCACTCATGGCCGATCCAGTGTTCTATATCGGTCTCGTCTTGTTCGTCGTCGGGACATGGTTGTCGGCGTTCGCCATGTTCCGGATGTATGCGGACTATAAACGGGAAAATCCAGGCGTGCATCCGCCGCTTCCAGCGTATATGAGTATCATGACGATGCTCTTGTGGGTCATCGCCACGCTCGGTGTCGCCGGAACGATTTTATTCCAACTGCTCCCGCTCTCGCTCGGATGGAAAGACACGGTCGGAATCGAGTTATCACGGACGCTGTTCTGGTATTTCGGTCACCCACTCGTCTATTTCTGGCTCATGCCGGCCTATATCGTCTGGTATACGGTCGTGCCGAAAGTCATCGGCGGAAAGATTTTCTCAGATGCACTCGCCCGGATGGCGTTCCTCTTGTTCCTCCTGTTCTCGTTCCCGGTCGGTTTCCACCACCAATTGACAGAGCCGGGAATTGAGCCGTTTTGGAAGTTCGTTCAAGTCATCTTGACGTTCCTCGTCGTCATCCCGTCGTTTATGACGGCATTCTCGCTGTTTGCGACGTTCGAACTTCGCGGTCGTGCCCTCGGTGCTCGCGGGTTATTCGGTTGGGTCAAGAAGATGCCATATGGGGATGTCCGTTTCCTCGCGCCGTTCGTGGGCATGTTGTTCTTCATTCCAGCCGGAGCCGGCGGGATCATCAACGCATCGCACCAATTGAACGCGATGGTCCACAACACACTTTGGGTCACAGGTCACTTCCATATCACAGTCGGGACGGCCGTCGCCTTGACGTTCTTCGGAACGGCATATTGGCTCGTACCGGTATTGCGCGGTCGTACACTCACGAAAAAGATGAACCGACTCGGATTGATTCAAACGGGAACGTGGGCGTTTGGGATGTCAATCATGTCTTACGCAATGCACATCTCAGGACTCCAAGGTAACCCGCGTCGGACCGGTCCGGCGACGTACTTCTCCGACGCACTCACGCGCGAATGGATTCCATACCATATCGCCATGGCGATCGGCGGGACGATCCTGTTGATCTCGGTCCTCATCTTCGTCTATTCGATGTTCAACTTGTCGTTCCTCGCGCCGAAAGGAGAAGAAGAGTTTCCGCTCGCTGAGACGGAAGAGGCGGCGATGGAGACGCCACGTTTCTTCGAGAATTGGAAGTTATGGATCACTGTCACGTTCGTATTGATTGCGTTCGCCTATACGATCCCGATTTGGCACTTGATTGAAAGTGCGCCTCCGGGAGCGAAAGGCTGGGTGCTCTGGTAAACTGAAGTCAGCCCTTTAGCGGGGCTGACTTTTTTTGTGGGAAGGAGATGAGGGGATGGACACTTTACGGGAAACCATTCGTCGAGAACACGCCAAGCATCCGCAAGGCCGGCCGTTCATCATCGCCATCGATGGATTGAGCGGAGCTGGGAAGACGACGCTTGTTGATCAACTGCGCGGGACCTCACCGAAGGAAGTGATGCTACATATCGATGATTTTATCGTCGAGCGGCATCGGCGTTACGAGACGGGACAATCGGAAGCGATGGAATATTATGCGCTCCAATGGGACGTCGACTTACTTGTCCAGACGTTGTTCGAACCGTTGCGGCAAGGGGAGACAACGCTGACGTTACCGTACTATGCGCGCGACCGGGACGAAATCGTCATGCGAAAAATCGAGATTGCTCCGAACGCACTTGTCTTGATTGAAGGGATTTTTTTATTGCGGGACGAGTGGCGCCCTTATTTTGACTACGTCGTCTATCTCGACTGTCCGCGGGAGGTCCGGTATGAACGGGTCTTGAATCGTGATACGTATATCGGCGATTTGTCGGAGCGGATTGCCAAGTACGAGCTCCGGTACTGGCCCGGAGAAGTGCATTATTTGAAGACGGTTAATCCGAAAGCCAAGGCCAATCACATCGTTCAATCCAGTTGACGCATCCACTTATAGGAGGATGCGTTTTTATTTTGGAAAAAACTGTTGACTCCGTTAGTGTACTATGGTGATAATACAGTCAGGTAGTGTATTAGTCGCATCATACACTTAGAGAGGTGACCACATGATCATACAATTCAACACGAGAGCCCCGGTCTACATCCAAGTCGTCGACTACTTCAAAAAGAAAATGGCACTTGGCGAACTGAAAGCGGGCGAAGAGATGCCGTCGCGGCGTGAGTTAGCGAGCGAATTGAAAATTAACCCGAACACCGTCCAAAAGGCGTTCAAAGAAATGGAGGAACAACAATTGATTACGACCGAACGGAATCGCCCAAGTCGCGTAACGACGGATGAACATGTATTGAAACGGATCCGTACCGAACTCGTCGATGAAGCGGTCGCCGTCTTCGTCGAATCGATTCAAGAACTCGACGTCACGATGGATGAGCTCGTCGATAAAATCAAACGGCAATACGGGGAGGGGAATCTCGATGATCGAAGTATTGGGAGTTAAAAAACGTTACCGGAGAAAACAAGTTATCGAAGACGTGTCGTTCACGGCCCAAAAAGGAGAAATCACGTGCCTGATCGGCTTGAATGGGACCGGGAAGTCGACCATTCTCAAAGGGATCATGGGGCTGACGCGATTCGACCGGGGCACGGTGCTCGTCGACGGCAAACCGCTCGACTTGAATCGTGTCGCGTTCGTACCGGATCATTCGACGTTCCCCATCCATTTCACCATTGAACAGTGCGAGGCGTTCATGCGCGACTTTTATCCAAAGTTCGACCCGAAATTGTTTGCCCGTCTTGTCGATGAGTTCAAGCTGTTCCCCGAGGACAAGTTGAATGAACTCTCAAAAGGGACGCTCGCGAAAGTGAATTTGGCGCTCGGCATCGCCCAAGACCCGGACTATTTATTGCTCGACGAACCGTTCTCGGGCATCGACGTATTCTCGAAAGAACAAATCGTCGAGTTGTTCTCGAGTGACATCATGGAAGACCGCGGCGTCTTGATCACGACGCATGAGATTGAAGACATCGAATATTTGGTCGATAAGGCCGTCATGTTGAACAACGGTCGAATCGTCCGTGAGTTCGACGTCGAGGACGTCCGCTTCATTCATGGGAAGTCGATCGTCGACGTCATGAGAGAGGAGTATGGCGCATGAATCTATTGAAACTACTCGGATGGGAAGTCGAGCGGATGACGAAACCGTATCTCATCTTAATCACATTGCTCGTCGTCACGCAGTTCGCATGGCTCGGTATCTTCTTATGGAGCGAGACGAACATGTATGAAGAGATGCGTCGTACCGGAACGCCGGATTATGTCATGGCGTTCGGAAATTATATCGGCGGGACGCCTTTCATCTTGTCGATCGGCGTGGCCGTCGCCGCGATGTTGCTCTATAGTTTTTGGATTTGGTACCGCGACTTCCAAGGACGCGGGACGTTCATGATGCGGCTGTTGCTCATGCCGCAACAACGGATGCTCGTCTTCGGAGCGAAGCTCGCGACGATGATGTTGATGGTGCTCGGCCTCTTATCGGTCCAATGGATTGCGCTCAAACTCCAGTACATAGCGTTTTCGAGTTGGTTCGATTCGCAAATGGTTCCAATGCGTGGCTCCTTCGAACAAGCCATCGGCTACGATGGGGCGCTCTCGGTCATGTTCCCGGCGTCACTGTTCAACTTCTTCGTCCATCAATTGTTAATCGTCCTCGTCGTTCTGTTCATCTTCGCATTTGTGTTGATGGAACGGAGCCTATGGCAACGGACGGTGTGGTCGTCGATCATTGCGATGCTGATACTTGGAACGTTGATTGTCGTTCCTGTGACGGCACTTTTTTTCCTGGAGAACCGCTTGTTTATGGATGAGATGACGCTTGTGATTGGTCTCGGTCTAATGGCATGGATGATGGCAGCGGTGTGGATTAGTCGTCGTTACCTAATGAAGAAATTAAGTGTGTGAGGTGAGCGTATGAAACGAATGTGGAATGTGGTCGCACTCGGTGCGGTCGTCGTCATCGGTCTCGGGACGTTCGCTTTCGATATGCGGGACACGAAAGCGGAATGGGAGTTAGATGTCAAAACGAATCCTAGTGTGTGGAAGTCACAAACGGTTGGTCTATTTTACGGAACGGAAGAAGAAGGTACGACGGAACGATTCCAATTGACGACCGATCGTAGTCGTGTGATGAGCAATGTGAACTATATCGAAGAGGCGTTAAATTATCGGAGTGAGGTAGATCCGTCAGTTCGTGGTTTTTATCGAGAATTGTCTGGCTTAAGTTTTATGCAATCGATTCGAACAGCTGACGGCTATATTGGCGTCGGTCAGAACGGGAACAAAGAGATTGCGGTGTTCCGAATGAATGGACAAGAAGTCACCAAACAAGTCTTTGGGAATGAAGTTGATGGCGCTTCTGAATTGATGGACAGTCCTTGGGCCGGCCTCTTTGTTCATGACGGAAACGTGCATGTCATTTACCGAGATGGTTATGGAGAGAATCCAGAGACGAAAATTGCTAGGTTCGATGAGGCTGCCAAACAAATCGTGATTGAGAGCGTGGCGTTACAAGATGAATCCATTTCGACCGTGACTGGAACGTCGTGGGCTTTCCGACCGCACATGGCGACGATTGACGCGGATAATCGGTTCATCCCGGTTGGCATGACCGAGCAAACATCCATCACGGAAAATGGAGAAACTTATTTAAGTGAGCAAGAAAAGATTGGGATTTATGCGTATGATGCGGAAACGAAGCAAGTCGTTGAATTGATGCCAGACGGTGACATGTGGAACGCGACGGTGTACGAGGATCAATTGATTTCGTTACAGGAAGACGGGACCGAATTCGTCATCGATTTGAAGACTGGGAAGCAGTCGACACGTTCGGTCATCGATGGTTCGGTCGGCACGACCTCATACATCGGGGATCGACTGTACCATGCCCGTCCTACGAAAGACGGGGCCGTCATCGACGTCTATCGAGATGGAAAAGCCATCTCGAGCGCCACGGTGAAAGCGACGAACGACGAGGCGAAAGCATTGGTGACCAACACAGAATATTACGTGGAATAAAAAATAAGCGAGAGGCGCCCGCCTCTCGCTTATTTTGATGGTTTCGGGATGATAATCCCTTCTTCTAAATCAAGCAACATGTCGATCAGTTCCGCACAGAACTCCGGGAACTGGTCGAGGAACGCACCTGGACCGACCTCGTCGGTGAAATCGATATACAGGTCCGATACGTTACCGGCCATCTTCGCCGGGAGGGCGAGGAACGCCGATCCGAACCGCCAGTTGCCGCGGATATCGAGCAGTTTGCCGAGCATCACATCGCCCGGTTCACGAGCCTCCGGAAGCGTCACTTTGTAGATTTCTTTCGTCTCCCAATCGCGTAAACCGTCCTCGGTCACTTCGAAGACCGAGCAGCGCGGGACCGCCAAGCCCCGAAGCGCGTGATAGAGGGCGGGGGACATCTCGGTTTTGTGATCCGCCAAGTACCGACCATGCGGCGTCATCCCGTCTTCGTCCGTCTCGAAGAAGACGGCCCAATCGATGAACAAGTCGCGGAACAACTCCGCGTCTTTCAAGTGCCACGTGCCTTCCGAGGCGATCTCTTGTATATAGTTCGTCCATTGCGTGCTGCGCGCGAGCGCGGCCTGCTCATACATTTTTTTCAGCTCGGCCAGCAATTCGGACTCTTCTACGAGCAAAGGGAATGGAATTACTTTCCGGTCTTTTTTCATCGGCGTGGTCCTCGTTTATTCGCAGGACGCTTGACGACCGGCGGTTTATCCTCGATTCGCTTCTCGATGACGTCGCCACGGTAAATCTCGAGTTCTTTCAATTCAACGCCGAGTTGACGGGCGAACGATTTCAAATGGGTCAAATCCTCATCTGTCACGAGCGAGAGCACGGTCCCGGCCGCATTCCCGCGTGCCGTCCGGCCTGAGCGGTGAATAAAGTCATCGATTGATTCTGGCAAGTCGAAGTGGACGACGTGCGTCACTTCCTCGATATCGAGACCACGGGCTGCGAGGCCAGTCGTGATGAGGAGCGGGTAGTCACCCTTCCGGAACTCACGAAGTGTTTCGACACGTTCGCGCTTTCCTTTCAAGCTGTCGAGCATGCGATAGTTCACTTTCATCTTGTCGAGCTCACCTTTCAACGGTGGCAAGAACGACCGGTTGTTGATGAAAGCGAGCGCTTTGACGTTGTCGACGTGAGACAGGCGGCGGAGCAACTCTGGTTTATACCGGCGCGTCGTCAACATGTAGCCATAGGTGACTTGTGCGCTTACCGCCCGCTCGATTTTCACGTGGGCCGGTTCGTTCAAGAATGGGGCAGCCCAAGCTTGAAGCGTGTCTGTGAGTGTCGCCGAGACGAGGGCGATTTGATGTTCATGCGCCGTATGTTTGATGATCCGTTCGGCAGATTCTGTCAAACCGCTATCGATGATTTGATCGGCTTCGTCGAGGACGATCGTATGCGTCTCGTGAAGTTTCAACTTTTTCTTCTCAATGAGTTCGACGAGTCGGCCCGGTGTCCCGACGATTAAATGTGGTTTTTTCTTCAACCGGTCGATTTGACGTTTCAACTCGACGCCACCGATGAACGAAGCGATGCGGACGTCACCTTTCTCGGTGAAGCGTTGCGCGACCGTTTGAATCTGCATGACGAGTTCACGCGTCGGCGCGACGATGACGACTTGGATGCGGTCGTTCGAAGCGTCGATTTTTTCGATGGCGGGTAATAAGTAAGCAAGTGTCTTCCCGGTACCTGTCGGCGCTTCGATCGTGACGTCTTTTCCGTCAAGAAGAAGCGGGAAGGCTTCCGCTTGGACCGGCATTGGTTCAGTAAAGCCAAGGCGATCCCAGGCTTCGTTAATAAATGGTTTTGTAAAGTTCATATCAATTCTCCTTATCGTGGGGCAAAAACAAAGGAAGCATAAGCGCTCCCTGTCTTAGATATAGCGAACATGTTCAGTATCTTGGTCGAATGAAGAACGGAGTGTCTGTGTGAACGTCTGTCCGTCCTCGATGAGTTTGATGTGCACATCGATTTGGTCAGCCGACGCCTCGACGCCTTCGACGGTGAAGCCTTGATACACACGATACTGCAATTCTTTCGTCAACCGTTCGTATGAAGCGAGCTCTGGATACGTCGCTGCCACGTCAATCGGGCGCGAGATGAGAGCAACGAGCAAGTTATCGCGGTAGTCGATGAAATCCTCGTTTTCGATGTCGTCGTCAAACCGAATCCAAAAACCTGCGTCTTCAAATTCTGTGATGAATCCGTCACGTTGTTCACCGTTTTCCTCTACTTTAAGAGAGATGCGGTCACCGGTCTTTAAATCGTGAGCGGCTGTCAATAATTCGTACGTCATGGGAAGAACCCCTTCCTCTTCTACAATGTTCTGCCTTCATTGTGTCCGATATAAGGCAAAAATTCAAGTTCTATCCCCGAGGTGTGAGGTACATCACTACGAAAACTGTATAAATCGTCACATCCCATCTGAAATGATACAGAAATGAGTTGAATCCTGCCGTAACAAGACTTATCTGTTTCATAAGGAAGAGTGTTTGCATTATAACAGTATTTAAAGCGCTTACAAAAACGGCTTTATGCCAACGTTCATTAGATTGTTACAAATTTCACAAGAACGTAAAACAAAATGTTCACGTTTTCACGTACACTCAACTTATAGAAAGCACGCAGTTATCTCAACTATGAGGAGTGACCCACAATGGCAACCGAAATTAAATCAGCCTGGTCAGGATTTGTACCTGGGCAGTGGACGAACGAAGTGAACGTCGGTGAGTTTATCCGTTTGAACCGACACGAGTACACCGGGAACGATTCGTTCTTGGAGGGACCGACGGAAGCGACGAATCAGCTTTGGGCACAAGTGATGGAATTGACGAAAGAAGAGCGGGAACGCGGTGGTGTTTGGGCGGTCGATCAAAACAACCCATCGACAATCGTATCGCACGGACCGGGATACTTAAACAAAGAGCTCGAGAAAGTGGTCGGTGTTCAAACGGACGAGCCGTTCAAACGTTCGATTCATCCAAACGGCGGGATCCGGATGGTCGACGCTGCCCTTGAGTCATACGGTTTCGAGCCGAACCCTGAAATCACAAAGATTTATTCGGAAATTCGCAAAACGCATAACCAAGGTGTCTTCGATGCGTACACACCTGAGATGCGGGCGGCGCGGAAGTCAGGGATCATCACAGGTCTTCCTGACGCTTACGGCCGGGGACGGATTATCGGCGACTACCGTCGTGTTGCCTTGTACGGGTTAGACTTCTTGATTGCAGAACGTAAAAAAGACTTGGCGAACCGTGGCGGTTTCTTATCAGAGTCAGATATTCGGACACGGGAAGAAATGTCTGAGCAGCTCCGTGCCCTCCAAGAGTTGAAACAACTCGGTGCGGCGTACGGGTTTGACCTCGGCCGTCCGGCGGAAAATACACAAGAGGCGTACCAATGGGTATATCTTGCATATCTCGCAGCCGTCAAAGAACAGAACGGCGCCGCGATGTCACTTGGACGTGTCTCGACATTCCTCGATGTTTACGCAGAACGTGATATCGAAGCAGGTCGTTTGACCGAGTCAGACGTTCAAGAAATCGTCGACCACTTCATCATGAAGCTCCGGATCGTCAAATTCTTGCGCACGCCTGACTACAACGAATTGTTCTCGGGTGACCCAACGTGGGTGACCGAGTCAATCGGTGGGATGAGTGAGGATGGTCGCTCGAACGTGACGAAGAGCTCATTCCGCTTCTTGCACTCACTCTCAAACCTCGGGCCAGCACCAGAACCGAACTTGACGGTGCTTTGGTCGACGAAATTGCCAGAAGGATTTAAACAATATTGCGCGAAGATGTCGATTGAGACGTCCGCCATCCAATATGAGAACGACGACCTCATGCTTCCAGAGTTTGGCGACGACTACGGCATCGCCTGCTGTGTGTCACCGATGAAGATCGGGAAACAGATGCAGTTCTTCGGTGCCCGCGCCAACATGGCAAAAGCACTCCTTTACAGCATGAACGGAGGCCGCGATGAGAAGAGCGGCGACCAAATCGCACCGGTTTGGGAGATGAACACCGAAGACGTGCTCACGTACGACAAAGTGTATGCCGACTTCGATCGGACGCTCGATTGGCTCGCCGAGCTCTACGTCAACACGCTCAACGTCATCCACTTCATGCACGATAAATATGCGTACGAACGGATCGAGATGGCACTTCATGACCCAGAAATCCTACGGACGATGGCATGCGGAATCGCCGGTCTCTCGGTCACAGCAGATAGTCTGTCAGCCATCAAATATGCGACCGTGAAACCGGTCCGCAACGAGCAAGGCATTGCTGTCGACTTCGAGACAGAAGGCGACTTCCCTAAATTCGGAAACAACGATGACCGTGTCGATTCAATCGCCGTCGAACTCGTTGAGTCGTTCATGGAAAAAGTGCGTAAGCATAAAACATACCGCGACGCGCTCCATACGCAATCGGTCTTGACGATCACATCAAACGTCGTCTACGGCAAGAAAACAGGGAACACACCGGACGGACGCCGTGCCGGCGAACCGTTCGCCCCAGGTGCGAACCCGATGCATGGCCGCGATACGAAAGGTGCTGCCGCATCGCTCTCATCAGTTGCGAAACTTCCGTTCGAGCATGCGCAAGACGGGATCTCATACACGTTCTCGATCGTACCGAAAGCACTAGGCAAAGAAGAAGTAGCTCGTGAACTCAACTTGGCGGCACTTCTTGACGGCTATATGGGCGGCGAGCATAAAGGACATCACTTGAACGTCAACGTCTTCAACCGTGAAACGTTGCTCGATGCGATGGAGCATCCGGAAGAATATCCACAGCTCACCATCCGCGTCTCTGGCTATGCGGTCAACTTCATCAAGTTGACGCGCGAACAACAAATCGACGTCATCAACCGGACGTTCCACGGTTCATTGTAAGTAATCAAGGCTTGGCGGCCTTCTTCTGAAGGCCGCTCATTCGTTAGGAGGTCATTTCGATGACAATGGGATATGTACACTCGGTCGAATCGTTTGGAACCGTTGACGGCCCGGGAATTCGTTTTATCGTCTTTTTACAAGGTTGTGCGCTTCGTTGCTTGTATTGCCACAACGCTGACACGTGGGATTTCAAAAAGAATAACCATCGTTCGGCCGAGGACGTCATTCAAGAAGCGCTCAGCTATCGTCCGTTCATGGAAGCATCAAAAGGCGGTATCACGATTTCAGGGGGCGACCCGCTCGCGCAGCCAGAGTTTTTAGAAGCGCTCTTGCGTGAAGCGAAGAAACACGGGCTCCACACGACACTCGACACGTCGGGTGCACTTCGTCCCCCTAACCTGGACGCCATCTTAGATCATACGGATCTCGTCTTACTCGATATCAAACATATCGACGATGACATGTGTAAGAAACTGACGGGACGGAGCAACGTCAACACGCTCGCGCTTGCTGAACATTTATCCGAGCGCGGAACGAAAATGTGGATTCGCCACGTCCTCGTCCCAGAATGGACACTTGATGAAGGAGCGCTCCGCCGCACGGCCGCGTTCATTCAAAAGCTCGACCACGTCGAGAAAGTCGAAATTTTGCCGTACCATGAGATGGGTGTCTATAAATGGGAGGCACTCGGTCTCGACTATCCGCTCAAAGGGATTAAACCCCCGACGACGGAAGAAGTCGAATGGGCGGAAGGGATCTTACAAGGAACCGTTTAAAAAACTGCGCAGACCGTCATGGTCTGCGCAGTTTTTAGATTACAAATGTTTTTGACTGACGTGCTGACGGATGGCGGCCTCATCGAGTGGGCGCTTGGCGACGCCGGTCTCGACGGCGGCTTTGGCAACCGCGACCGCCACGGCCGGTGCGATTCGTTCATCGAATGGGCTTGGGATGACGACACCGTTCGCCAAATCTTCTTCGGTCAATAAATCGGCAATCGCGTGGACCGCCGCTTCCTTCATCTCTTCGTTGATCTCGGTGGCGCGAACGTCAAGCGCCCCGCGGAAAATACCAGGGAAGGCGAGGACGTTGTTCACTTGGTTGGCGAAGTCGGAACGACCGGTCGCGACGACACGCGCCCCGGCTTTTGTCGCGAGGTCCGGCATGATTTCCGGAATCGGGTTCGCGAGTGCGAAGATGACCGGGTCGACAGCCATCGAACGAACCATCTCTTCGGTGACGGCACCGGCCGCCGAGACGCCG
This sequence comes from Exiguobacterium sp. s21, assembly GCF_018617975.1. Classification (NCBI taxonomy): domain Bacteria; kingdom Bacillati; phylum Bacillota; class Bacilli; order Caryophanales; genus Exiguobacterium; species Exiguobacterium sp. s21. The sequence continues at coordinate 42,297 of NZ_JACSLF010000010.1, forward strand.
ATGAAGACATCGGCACCTTGAAGCACATCGGCGAGCGTCCCTTCATGTTGCTTCCGGTTTGTCGCTTTGGCGATTTGATCTTTGAACGGGTTCATCCCTTCGACGCGTCCTTCGTAAATTGCGCCTTTCGTGTCACAGATGACGAGGTCTTCGACGCCGAAACGCTTCAACAGTTTCGCGATGGCGATGCCGGCAGCCCCGGCACCGTTCATGACGACCCGAAGTTCAGGCATCGTCTTGTCGACGAGTCGCAGTGCGTTGACGAGACCTGCTAGGACAACGATGGCCGTCCCGTGTTGGTCGTCATGGAAGACGGGAATCGGGAGCGTCTGTTTCAGGCGCGCCTCGATCTCGAAACATTCGGGCGCCTTGATGTCTTCTAAGTTAACGGCACCGAATGTCGGCGCAAGTAATTCGACCGTCCGGACGATCTCGTCGACGTTATGCGTGTCGAGACAGATGGGGAACGCATCGACCCCGGCAAAGCTTTTGAACAAGACGGCTTTCCCTTCCATGACCGGGAGCGCGGCCTCTGGACCGATATTGCCGAGGCCGAGGACGGCACTTCCGTCCGAGACGACGGCGACCGTGTTGGCACGGAGGGTATAATCGTAAGACAATTCTTTATCTTCAGCGATGCGACGGGACGGTTCGGCGACACCCGGTGAGTAGGCGAGGCTGAGCGCTTCTTTCGTGTCGACGTCGACTTTCGGTGTCGTTTCCAATTTCCCGTGGTGCATGGCGTGCATCTCAAGTGCGCGTTCGTTCAATGTTTTCATAAGTCTCTCCCTGTGTGCTAGCGATTTTCATCTGTGCGAATACGAATCCATTGTAGCGGAGAAACCGCTTTCTTTCGAGGGTTTTGCCTGCATTTATGCGAACTATTTCTGAACGATTGTTCACAAATGTCGGATTGGTGATAAGACTTGGTGCTAGGGCAGGAAAGTCGAAAAAGGAGCCACAGTTTTTCTGTGACTCCTCTCTTAGATTAAGCTTTCGTTTTTCGTTTCTTCTTCTCAGCGAGACGTGCCGCCTCTGTTTGCCGTTTTTCCGCGTAGCGGAGCTCGCGCTCGAGCTTGACGAAGCTCTGATAGCGTTTCGCATCGAGTATACCGTTTTTGATGGCGGATCGGACGGCACAGCCCGGTTCGGTGCTGTGCGAACAGTCCCGGAACCGACACGTCTCGGCGAGTGCCTCGATATCCCGAAACGTGTCGTCGAGGTGATCGGCCCCGTCCCAAAGTCCGAACTCACGCATGCCCGGGGTGTCGATGACGAACAAATTGTCAATCCGGAACAGTTCACGATGTGTCGTCGTGTGCTTGCCGCGTTCATCGCTCTCGCGTACGGCTTGTGTCTCGGCGACGGTCTCACCGGCAAGCGCGTTCGTCAGTGACGATTTCCCGACGCCGGACGAACCGACGAGTACGATCGTGCTTTCGCTTGGCAGTGCGGCTCGCAACGCCTCGACGCCGTCGCCTGTGAGTGAACTGACAGGGAAGACATCGACCCCCGGAACCGTCAAAGCGAGCTCATCGACGAGCGCCTCGGCGTTGTCGACTTGGTCCGATTTCGTCAAGATGATGAGCGGTGTGGCTCCGGTTTCCCACGCGGCGAGCGAATAGCGCTCGAGCCGGCGCAGGTTGAAATCATGTCCGCACGCCATCGTGATCAAGATAAAATCGACGTTCGCGCAGATCAATTGTTCGCGCGTCTCGTTGCCGGCCGCTGCCCGTGACAGGACAGTGCGCCGCTCAAGGAGACGCCGAATCACGCCTTGACCATGCTCACGAACGGTGAACTCGACGAAGTCGCCGATGACCGGATAGTCGCGCTCGCTTTCGGCCTCATGTCGGAATTTCCCGGTGACACTGCACGTATAGTTCGCACTTTCAGTCGTGATGGTATACATATGTTGGAACTGTGCCGTGACACGTCCCGTTGTCGTTGTTTGATTCAAATAGAATCCTCCTTTTAGTTGTGGAGGACAGTCGCCCTCCTGTTGGCTGACAAAGTGTGTACTGCGAATTGTACGGTGCTCATAAAACATCATCCTTTCTGTTGTTCGATGCATCTAGTATAGCACACGATTTGAGAACGCTATCATCTCAGTCTACAGACCGAGGGAAAACAAGCCTTCCGCTCGTCGCACTATTGAAAATAACGTATTATGATAAGAGTGTACTTAACGAGGAGGGATAATCGATGAATCGCCAGGTGAAGCAAGTATTGTTCATTGTGGCCGCGATCTCTTTAGTTCTCGTTCTAATCGGCTTTTTACCGAACATGATCATGTTCGGTTTGGGGGCGCTCTTAGCACTGTGGGCTGGAGTCAGATTCATGGCCGTGACACATGTCGGCGCAAAAATCGGTTACGGCGCGCTTGCCGTGATCGGGATCATCACAATTTTATCGAATATTTGGGCGTTGATCGGGATTGTGGTGGCATGGGTATTGTTTAAAGGGTATATGATGTATGCCAACCAAAAACAAGACGTCGAGATTTTCAATGCGGACGGGTCGCGTGCGAGCCGCAGCAGTTTTCAATCGTTCGATCAAGTTTGGCAGAAGTTTGTAAACCGTCGCTAAGATTCAAAAGGAGGACATCAAGATGAAAACACCATTTGACCAGTTTCGTGATTTAGCTAACGAGTTGACGAAAGAACTATCGAAAGAGATGAAGAAGTTTCAAGATAAAGAGGGGCCACGTTCGGCTCCACGCTCAAGTGGGGAAGCCGAATTGAACCGCCATATCCGCGGTGCTGAAAAAGAGGCGCTGTCAGTCGAACGTCTCGTTGAGCGTCAAAAGTCATTGCTCGAGGAACTTGCTACAAAACGCGATGACGCCAAGCAGATGGCCGATAAGCGTTACGAGCAGACGGAACTCGCCAAACAAGCAGGCGAAGACAAGCTCGCCGAACGGGCAGCTCTCGAGTCGAAGCACTACGGCGAGCAGTATCGTTATTTTGAAGGTCTCCTCGACGAAGGAGCACGTGAACTCGATGCCCTCGAGCGCCGAGCTCTCGAGATGCGACTGAAACTCGATGAGATGCAAAACAAACGGTATGAGTTCGCAATGCGTGAGAACCTGGATTTATTGAAAGGTACGCTCGATCAAATCTTCGGGGCAGAGACGTCGAAGACACATCCATTCACGGAAGAAGAGAAAAAAGCAGAAGAGAAGAAACAAGAACCGGCCGCTGAAGAGAAGATCGATCCAGCGGACGAAGATGATTTCGAAGCAAAACTAAAAGAACTTGAGCGTCGTTTCAAACAAGATTGATGCAACGGTTCAGCGATGGTCCGACGAATGGTTGGGCCATCGCTTCTTTGCTTCATGTTACATACTGTTAGAGAGGGGGAAGCAATGTGGAACGTTGGAACACACGCCAAATCATCGGCTTTATGATTATTCTATTCGCCATTGGACTATTTATCGATATCGCGACGGGTGGTAACAGCGTCCTCTTCAGCATGGTCGTCCCGCTATTGTTGCTGTATATCGGGCGTCGTTTTAGCCGCAAAGGCAATCAGCCGGTCAGCTATATCTTTTACGGGATTGGCGGTATCATGCTCGTCGGGCTCATCTTCTCGTCGGCGGCGTTCGGTTTTGTATTGTCAGGTTTATTGCTCATGTTCGGCTATCGACTGTACAAGAATCGTCCGCTCGAATCGAGTCGGTTCAAGTCACATATCCGACAAGAACAGGCCTTTTCGTTCGGGACGAAAGAGAGCGGTCACTACGTGCTTCAAGACACAAATGAATTCTTCTTGTTGCGTGACGTCGAACTCGACTTGTCGCGCGCCATCATTCCGGAGGGAGAGACGTTCTTACTATTGAACGGACTCGCCGGGGACGTCCGAATTCTCATTCCGGCCGGCTACGATTACTCGATTGATGCATCAATCGGATTCGGCAAGATTCAAGTCGATGAGTCGAACTATTCACCGGTGTTCAACCGTCGCTTTTACACGGCTTCGGACGATTATCAAGCAGCAACACGGAAAGTCCGCATCCATATCGTGCTCATGAGCGGAAGTGTCGAGGTGATGACCGTATGAAGAAGGATTCGTATCCAAGGACGGTCGTCTGGCATCAGTTATTTAGCAGCCTACTGACGGCACTGTTCGTCACGATCGCATTTTTAATAGGTGACTCGACTTCACTCCGAGATTTGTTCACACGTGAAGAAGGGTTGCCTTTCGGTGTGTCTATCCTCGTCATCGCCGTCTTGATTGGTAGCATCTTCGGGGTCGGTTCGTATTTTTATTTGCGACGCGACTTCCGGGAAGTGGCGATTGCCTTGTGGAAGCTTGAGAATCAAAAAGAGATTACATTCCGTCCATTGTCGCCTTATCGAGATACACTCGAACGGATTGCCCGGATTTCTAAGCAACGCACGGAAATGATTGAGATGGCCAAACGGGTCGGGGACCGACCTGTCAGTGTCGAGGAAGCGCGCAGCGAAGCAGTCGTCGAAGAACGGCGCCGTGTCGCCCGTGAACTCCATGACTCGGTCAGTCAGCAACTGTACGCCATCTCGATGATGACGACGGCGGCCAAACAGACGATCACTTCAAAACCAGACGTGGCGGCCAAACAAATCGAGCAGGTCGAAGTGATGGCACAAACGGCTCAGGCGGAAATGCGCTCGCTTCTGTTGCAACTCCGTCCGGTCGAGCTCGAAGGAATGACGCTCAAGACGGGAATCGAGCGCCTGTTAGAAGAACTGTCACGCAAACAATCGACCGAGCTCGTATGGCGCCTCGAAGAAGTCGAATTGTCGCGACATACTGAGAATGAACTGTTCCGCATCGTCCAAGAAGCGATCAGCAACACGCTTCGCCATGCGAAAGCGAAACGACTTGAAATCGAAATGCGGACCGTGCAACGGACGGTCATCTTAAAAATAAACGACGACGGAATCGGCTTTAATGTCGATGATACACAAGTCGCCTCATATGGCTTACAATCGATAAGAGAGAGGACGGCTGAGGTCGGCGGGACGTTACGACTCGTCAGTGTGCCAGGCGTCGGTACTCAGATTGAAGTGCGTGTGAAACAACAAGTGGAGGGGTTAGAATGATTCGAGTCGTATTGATTGATGACCATGAGATGGTGCGGGCCGGCGTCTCGGCGTTTCTGTCGACGCAGCCTGACATCGAAGTCGTCGGAGAAGCATCGGATGGCGCGACAGGGGCCGAGCTTGCCATCGCCGAGAAGCCCGATGTCGTCTTGATGGATTTAGTGATGGAGCCTGTCGATGGGGTCGAGTCGACGAAGCGGATCAAAGCGAGTTGGAAAGAGGCCAAGATTTTGGTCGTGACGAGTTTCTTGGATGACGAGAAAGTGTATCCGGTCATCGAGGCCGGGGCGATGAGTTACGTCTTGAAAACGGCGAACGCCAACGAGATCGCCGATGCGATTCGTCAAACGGCAGCCGGCAATCCGGTCATGGCCGCCCAAGTGACGGGCAAGATGCTCGAACGGCTCCGACATCCGGAAAAGACGTTGCACGAGAGTCTGACGGCAAGGGAACGTGAGATTTTGCAATTGATGGCGGAAGGGAAATCGAACCAAGTCATCGCCGATGAACTATACATCTCGTTGAAGACGGTGAAGACACACGTCTCCAACATTTTGACGAAGCTTGACGTCTACGACCGGACGCAAGCCGTCGTTTATGCGTTTCAACATAATATCGTCAGTAAAGGATGAACAGGGTGCTTCCAAGCGCTGCACTCGAATTGTCCATACATGGCTACACGAAAAACAAGGATCACGCCGACGCGTGATCCTTGTTTTTAGTTCTTCTGTGCTTGAATTTGTTCATCAATCTCCGATAAATATTCCCATCGCTCCATCTTCGCATCGAGCGCTTCTTTCAACGCGGCAATGTCGGCGTACAGTTCATTCACTTTACCGAGGTCGCTACCCGCTGCGGCGAGCCGTGCCTCGGCTGCCTCGATCTCAGATTCGAGAGAGGCGATATCATCCTCGATCGTCTCCCATTCTTTCTGCTCTTTAAAAGTGAATTTGACGACATCGACTTTGACACGCTCTTTCTTCTCTTTCGATTCTTTTTTCACTTGTTGCTTCGTCTGTTCTTGGAGTGTGGCCAAATAGTCACTGTACTCCGCATGATAAACGTTGATCGTCCCGTCTTCGAACGCAATCAGCTGTTCGGCGATCCGATCTAAGAAATAGCGGTCGTGACTGACGGCGATGACCGTGCCTGGGAACGACTCCAAATAGTCCTCGAGGACGGACAATGTCTCCGTGTCGAGATCGTTCGTCGGTTCATCTAAAAATAGCACGTTCGGCTCGTCCATTAAAATCCGAAGCAAGACGAGGCGGCGTTTCTCTCCACCCGACAGTTTGGCAATCGGTTTGTATTGCGCGTCCGGGGTGAATAGGAAGCGTTCGAGCATCTGACTGGCCGTGATCGTTTCGCCGTCCGGCGTATAGATGACTTGGGCGATGCGCTCGATCTCGTCGATAACGCGTCGCGTTGTGTCTTCGAATTCGACTTGTTGCCCATAATATCCGAGATGGACGGTTTCCCCGTGGACGACCGTTCCGTTCGTCGGTTCGAGGCGGTGGGCAAGCAAGTTCATGAGTGTCGTTTTCCCACTCCCGTTCGGTCCGACGATGCCATACCGTTCCCGGCGTCCGAACAACCACGTGAAATCTTCAATGAGCAAGTGATCGTCATAACCGAAGGACAAGTTCTCCACCTCGATTACTTTTTTCCCGAGGCGGCGCGAACCGACGGATACTTCGAGCGCCTCATCCTCGGCAAGCGTCTCTTGATGCTTCAAGTCCTCGACGCGCTGGATGCGTGCCTTCTGTTTCGTCGTCCGCGCCTTGGCACCACGACGCAGCCAAGCGAGCTCACGACGCAAGATGTTTTGCCGCTTTTGCTCCATTGAATGCGACCGGGCTTTTCGTTCGGCACGCTTCTCAAGGAAGAGCTCATAGTTGCCGTCATAGAAGTAACTCGTGCCATCGGCGATTTCAAGGATATGATTCGTGACTCGGTTCAAGAAATAACGGTCATGGGTGATGAGCAGGATGGCCCCCCGGTAATCAGCGAGAATCGTCTCAAGCCAAGCAATCGTATCGGCGTCGAGTTCGTTCGTCGGCTCATCGAGTAATAACAAGTCAGCTTCGTCGAGTAGGGCTGCGGCCAAAGCGACCCGTTTCTGTTGTCCACCGGAAAGCGAGCTAATCTCTGCCGTCACGTCAGGAAGACCGAGCCGATTTAAAATCGATTTCAACTTCGCTTCAGTCTCCCATGCGTCGGCTGCATCGACCGCTTGCTGGGCTTTCATAAAGCGTTCCAACCATTGTTCGCTCGTCGGGTTCGCCTCGAGTGCTTGACGCGCGAGCTCATACTGTTTCAACGCTTGGACGGACGGGGTGTCACTCGTGAACAACGCGTCTAAAATCGTTTGCCCGGGGGCGAAGTCGACCGTTTGGGTCAAATAGCGAATCCGGTAATCGTTCGGGTGTTGCATCGAACCCCGGTCTGCGGTCTCGACGCCGGCGATGATTTTTAAGAACGTCGACTTTCCGGAGCCATTGACCCCGATGACCCCGATGCGATTACCTGGGTGAATCGTCATCGTGACGTCGTCGAACAAGACTTTATCTGCAAATTCTTTATGAATGCCTTCGATGGCTAATAAACTCATGATTCTTCTCCTTCAACGACGCGGCGAATCATCGTCTCTGCCAGCGCCGCAATTTCTTTATTCGGGACGTCTGCCGGATCGATGACCGGTAAAAACGTGACGTCGACCGTACCCGGTGTGATTCGGTTTGTCGTCTCGAGCAAATGGTGGCTTCCTTTAATGGCGACAGGGACGATTTTGGCACCGCTTGATGTGGCGAGCGTCAGGCTACCAGCTTTGAACGCTTTGATCGGTCCGCCTTTTGAGCGGGTGCCTTCCGGGAAGACGATAATCGACTGTCCCGATTGGATCGTCTCGACGCCGGAACGGATTGCTTTAATGGACTGGCGCCGGTCGCTGCGGTCGATGAAGATACAACCCATCAGTTCCATCCAGCGCGGAATGATTGGGAACTTTTGCACTTCGATTTTTGAGATAAACGCTTTTGGATGTTTCGTCGCTGTGATCATAATTGGGACATCAAAGTTCCCTTGGTGGTTCGCGACGTAGACGACCGGTTCATTCGGGATGTTCTCTTGGCCGTGAACACGGACGCGAGCGCCGGCGATTCGTAGTAGAAAGCTTGCCCACTTATAGGCGACGGTTTGGACGTATCCATAACGTTCCGGGGGCGTCAGTCGCTTCGCTTTCGGATAGAACGGAAGTGTCAGCGGTAAGACGGCGAAAAAGGCGATAAACCAGATGGCGGTGCGGATCATACATATTTCTCCTCTCGATCGTTCAGTAATGAGTCTGGACACGAAGAAAGAGTCTTCCTCTCTTGACGAGAATCCGACTCTTCGGCATGAATCTTTATTCCCAGAAGCGAGAATCGCTTTCCTCTTCTTCTTCCTCGAGTTCGAACGTGATTCGTTTATTCACCGGGTCCACAGCAAAGTAAGCCCCATCTTGTTCGATGCTCTTGAACTGCATGACTTGGTCACTGCCGATTTCAAGCGTGAGTCGAATGCGATTGTCATCGTCGACGAGCAAGATGCCGTCTTCTTTTAGCCATAGCTCCATGACAGGTGAATAACGCAATAGCCATTCGTTCGATAAAGGGATTTCGTTCATACGTGTTTGTGCCTCCTACGGGTTGAGTCCGTTTTGCTCTTCTTGTCTAGAATAGAATAACAAAAGTGGAGGGGGAAGACGAGCGTTATGTAGAACGTTTACGCGTAGTTGAATGCATGCGCGCCACGATGCGCTTGATCTTTTTTTGATTCCGGCGCTCGATGAGCAAGACGTTCATTTGTGCGACCAACTGTTTAAATGAAGATAAGCCCATAGCGAGCAATACGGCGAACAGGAATGTACCGATCGGGTCTTTGAAAAAACCGGTTTGGAGCGAGACGGACAAACCGACGACCGAAAGAATCGTGGTGAGAAAATAAAATAGCATGAGTGACTCTCCCTTCCCAGATGATTCAATAATAAAAGCCGAACGTTATGTTCGTTCGACAGATGCATAAAAAATCCCTTTTTTTGTCGGAACAAAACAAAAAAACGCCTTCTGTCAGGAGAGGGCGTTTACTCTTGGACCATCGTGACGGATGAGGATACGTTCGTATCGACTCCGTTTGAAAAAATGAAGCTAAGTGAAGCGAGTAGCGCGAAGAAAGCAATCAATAAGCCTTTCATGAAGCGCTTCGCGAATGATCGAGATTGTACATCAAACATTTTATATCCCCCGTTCGGCCATGGCTGAAACCTAAATCGTTAAACAACACTTCCTTAATAATAACGTTTTCAAAATGTGGATACTAGATGGAAAATGCACGTTCACAAAATTGTCACAAAATTTGAAATATAGAAGCTAGTATACGGACCCATTTAGCAAAACGGGGGGGCAATCTTGTTCACATTTTAGACACAATTGAACGGAGTAAGAAAATCGAACGTGATATGATTAGGAACGTGTGTAGGTAGGTATACTGACAGTAACAGATGAAAAAGGATGTGGATTGTATGGCATTACGTGCAGGAGAAGTAGTAGACTTGGTCGCGGAACGTTCAGCTGATTTTGGTGTGTTTATCGGAAACGGTCGCGAAGAGGTACTCCTTCATCGAAAAGAACAAACTGAAGAAGTCACAGTCGGACAGACGGTGCGGGTCTTCCTTTATCACGACTCAGAAGGACGTCTCGCTTCGACGATGACGATTCCGAGCGTCACGTTCGATGACTATGAGTGGTATGAAGTGACTGGAGTCCGGTATAACACCGGTGTGTTCGTCAATATCGGGATTCAAAAGGATGTACTCGTCTCATTAGATGATCTTCCTGAGAACCGGTCGTATTGGCCAAAAGAAGGGGACAAGCTTTGCATTCGTCTCAAGTACGATCAAAAGAGCCGTCTTCTCGGGGAACCGGCCCACTATGCGTACTTGAACTTGTTGGCGCGTCCCGCTAAAGAAGAATGGGGCAATCAAGATGTCCATGCGGTCGTCGTCAATCGACGCGACGTCGGTGTGAACGTCTGGGTCGAAAATGAATCACTCGGTTTCTTACATGAAGCAGAGATGACACGTTGGCCACGTCTCGGTGAGCAATTGACCGTGCGTGTGACGCAAGTGAAACAAGACGGGACGGTACTCGTCTCGATGAAACCACGGGCATATGAAGCGATCGACCCGGACGCGGAAAGTATCCGTGCTTATATAGAAGAACGCGGCGGCCAAATGCCTTATGGCGACAAGACGGCGCCGGACGTGATCGATCGTGAGTTCGGGATGAGTAAAGCGGCGTTCAAACGCGCACTCGGGAAACTGCTGAAAGAAAAGCAAGTTGAAAAACTCGACAACGGCTATAAATTGAAATAAGATAACTCATGTCCAGGTGGCTATGAAAAGTTTTAGAATGTATTTCTTTCATTTTAGAAACAAATACGTTATAGTTAGTAAAGTTGACTACGAGGAAACATTGGAAAAACGTCTGTAGAACAAAACCTCAGACGTTTTTTGTATGAAAAAAGGAGAATATAATTTGACAAAATTCCAAGATTTACAGTTAAGCGAAGCATTAGTAAAAGGTGTACTCAAGATGGGCTTCGAAGAAGCGACACCGATCCAAGCTGAGACAATTCCTGTCGCACTCACAGGAGTGGACGTATTAGGTCAAGCGCAAACAGGTACAGGGAAAACAGCAGCTTTCGGTATTCCGACAATTGAGCGAATCGATACAAAGGCACGTCAAGTCCAAGCACTTGTTCTTGCACCGACACGTGAACTTGCGATTCAAGTTGCAGAAGAATTGAATAAAATTGGTGAAACGAAGCGCGTTTACGCACTTCCAGTATACGGTGGCCAACAAATCGACCGCCAAATCCGTGGTTTGAAAAAGAACCCACAAATCGTCGTCGCAACACCAGGACGTCTTATGGACCACATGAAGCGTAAGACAATCAAACTCGACGAAATCCAAACAGTGATTTTGGACGAGGCAGATGAAATGCTCAACATGGGCTTCGTTGAAGATATTGAGATGATTTTGAAAGGCCTCCCGGTTGAACGTCAAACGCTTCTCTTCTCTGCAACGATGCCACCACAAATCAAGAAGATTGCTGAGCGCTTCATGAAGTCGCCAACAATTATCAAAGTCAAAGCGAAGGAAATGACAGTTGAGAACATCAACCAACAATTCCTCGAATTGCGCGAAGGTCAAAAATTCGATACGCTTTGCCGTTTAATCGACATCGACTCACCAGAACTGAGCATCATCTTCGCTCGTACGAAGAAACGTGTTGACGAAGTGACGGAAGCACTCATCAAACGTGGTTACACAGCTGATGGTCTTCATGGTGACTTGACACAATCAAAGCGTGACCAAGTCATCCGTCGTTTCAAAAACGGCACAATCGACATCTTGGTCGCGACAGACGTTGCGGCACGTGGTCTTGACATCTCAGGCGTTACACACGTTTACAACTTTGACGTCCCACAAGATCCGGAAAGCTATGTGCACCGTATCGGACGTACAGGCCGCGCTGGTAAAACAGGTACAGCCCTTACGTTTATCACGCCACGTGAATTCGGTCAAGTCAAAGCAATCGAGCGTGTGACGAACAAGAAGATGAACCGTCGTCACGTACCGACAATCGCTGAAGTACTTGAAGGCAACCAAAAGCAAGCAGCTGAAGAATTGATTGAGCGCGTTCAAGCGGGCGACTTCAAAGCTTACACGCAACTTGCGACGGAACTTCTTGAAGAGTACGAGGCAGTTGAAATTCTTGCAGCGGCACTTCGTGGATTGACGAAAGAGCCAGATTCAACTCCAGTTGAAATCTCATATGCAGAACCAGTTCGCGTGAAACGTCAAGGTGGACGCAACGACCGTGGTGGATACCGTGGCAACCGTGGCGGTGGAGACCGTCGTGGTGGCGATCGTGGTGGACGCAGCGGCGGCGGCGGTGGATACCGTGGCAAACGTACGGGTGGAGACGACCGTCGTCGTTCGGACGACCGTGGCCCACGCCGTCCGCGTGACTAATCAATAACCCAAAACCGCATCTCCCTAAGTGGATTTGCGGTTTTTTTTTTGGTGTCATGCTACACTAAACGAGTAGAGACAGAAAAATGAGGTGTCAACGGATGATTGAACTAGGTTTTGGTCTCGTCATACTATTGGCGTGCGTCCTGGCTTTGAAACCGATTATAACGCGGACCGAGCGTCCAAATTTCCGATATATCCCGGTCGCCACGCTCTTGTTCGGCGCGATGATTTGGCTGGTGATGGCCATCGGCGTCGGCGGGAAAATGGGAATCGGGTACGGTGTGATGAGTATCGTATATTTCATTGCTTGTTTCGGTGCCTATATGTATGTGCATACACGAGCGAGCTGAGCCCAGCTCGCTTTCGTGTTTAGAAAAAAGACGAGGTGATCAAGGTGGATGCAGTGGATGTGATGATGAACCCAGAGGAAGTCGAAGTGACATTTGAACCGATTCTCGGGGCTGCTACCTTTCAAGTAGAAGGGTATATGGTACATGGGCAGTTCAGGGGCGAGTCGCTCACCCCTTTCTTTTACGACGATGACGTCCCGCTCGAGTATCAGCTCGATATCGCTAAACGTATGGAGCGTCTGGCGGCCGAACAGTTAAGGGATGCGACGCAATTCGTCACGTTCCGATGTCGGTCAGAGTGGATTCTCGAACAAGGTGGCGAGGCGTTTTTGGCCCCGCTTCGAGAATTGAACTTCCCGCTCCATCGCATTTATGTGACGCTTCAAGGGACGGATCTCGTTGACGTGTCACGCTTGTCACGAGTCGTCCAATATTATCGTTCATCTGGTGTTAAAGTCGCGCTCGACTTCGCAGAATCAACGAGCATCGAAGACATCATGACGGTGGCGCCTGAGATGTTGCTCGTCGATTTGGCGACGATGGTCGAGAAGAAGACGTTATCGGTCACGTATCCGCAAATGCTTCAGACGATGGAATATATCGCTTCCCGTCTCGGGGCTCCGCTCCTCTATAAATCGATCGACCATCTCGGACAGTTGCGTTATGCGTGGCGTCATGGCGGACGTTATTATATGGGCAGTCTCCTCGGGCAAAGCGATGCGATGCCGCCGCGCGAAGCGAAAGGTATGAGCGTATTGACGCAAGAAGTACCGTCGTTCTTCTTACACGATCAAGAGCGATTAAAGCGATTATATGAATTGGAGTTCGAACTCCATAAACAAATCCACGATCTCGTCCAAAGCGGGAAGTGGTCGCGCGATAAGAAAGATGAATGGTTGCTCCATATTGCCCCGAAACTCGAAGGGACGTTCGTCCGTTACTATTTGACGGACCAAACCGGGTTCCAGACGAGCGCAAACGTCTATCAGGCACAGTCCGCTTGGACGGTCGATAACACGTATCGCGGCTATAATTGGAGTTTCCGTCCGTATTTTATTCGGACGATGGCAGCGATGGACGTGCGCGGACGGGGCTACTTGTCCGAGGATTATCGCGACTTCAGTTCGAACGAAGTGACGCGGACGTTCAGTTATCCGTTACCGGACGGCATGTTCTTGTTTGCGGACTTATCAGAAGAGTTCTTATATCAAAATCGATTATTAGATTGAGAGGGAAAACGAATGTTAGATTATGATTACGATGCATTGCGTGAGATTGGGCGAATCGTCGCCTTGGCGCGCGATGAGATGGCGAAAGCGGTCAAACCGGGCATGACGACGAAACAGTTGGATGAAATCGGGCAGCGTATTTTGGAAGCGGAAGGGGCCGCCTCGGCCCCGATCACGATGTATGAGTTCCCGGGTTATACGTGTATTTCCATCAATGACGTCGCAGCCCATGGGATTCCAGGTGACCTCGTCATCCAAGACGGCGACGTGGTCAACGTCGACGTATCCGCCGTGAAGGACGGCTACTATGCGGACACAGGACGTACGGTCATCGCGGGCACACCGAAATCGGCTAAACACGAGCGTTTGGTCGAAGTGTCATTGACATCGCTCGAAGCGGGTCTCAGCAAAGTGAAGGCCGGCGTCAAGGTCAACCAAATCGGGAAAGCGATTTATGCCGATGCCCGTAAGAACGGCTTCACGGTCATCCGTAACTTGGCGGGCCATGGCCTCGGTCGCACGCTTCACGGTGAGCCGGAGACGATTTCGAACTACTATAGCCGTGAAGAGAACGACATCTTGAAAGAAGGACAAGTCATTGCCGTCGAGACGTTCATCTCGACGAAAGATGAAATCGTCTATCAATCAGAAGAGGACGGTTGGTCGTTGTTCACCCCGAACAACAGCCTCGTCTCCCAGTTCGAGCACACGGTCGTCGTCACGAAAGACGGCTATGAAGTATTGACGGGCACATTCCGTTAACGATGAAAAGGCGGCAGACGCGAAGTCTGCCGCCTTTTTTGCGGAGTTTTTACAGGAGTCGAATCGTCTGTTCATTCAGTTGCTCGATCATCGTCCAATCCGGTGCGACCTGGTCGGGAAGCATCAATTGTCCGTTCTCGACCTCGAGCGGGGTATCGAGCAAATCGGTCTCGAAGTAAGCGCTCGTCCCGGCCATATCGGCCGGGTAGGCGGCTCCGCTCAATGAGGCGAATAAGAGCGTGTGATAACGGCCGATGGAGGACTCATACATCCCACCGACCCAGTAGGGGGTACCGCTATCGCGAATCGCCAGCGCCTCGCTCAAGCCGCCGACGCGGGCCGGTTTGATATTGACGATGCGGCCGGCTTGGAGCCGACGCATCGTCGCCACGTCTTGTGCTGAACTGATCGATTCATCGAGGCAAATCGGTGTGGTGAGACGTGCCTGTAAATTCGCTGTCTCGACCCAATGTGTGCTCGGACAAGGCTGTTCGATCATCAAGAGACGGTAGGTATCTAACGCCTCGAACCAGTCAAGCGGTTGCTCGGAGCCACTTCCATTCAAATCAATCATGAGCGGGGCGTCCGGAAAATTGCTTCGAATCTCATTGAGCGCGGGAAGTAGTTCATGCGGGGACGCTTTTAACTTGATCCGGTCGAATCCGGACGCGAGCGCAGCCTCGATGGCGTTCAACGTCTGACTGAGCAGACCGATGCCAATCGTCCGACCGCAGGCCACGACATCGCCGGCTTGGATGTATTGTTTTAATGTCTGATTCGCGCGGGCCGCTTCCACTTCCCATAGAGCGCTCTCCCACATCGCTTTCGCCATCGGTTGGCCGATGATCGAGCTGACATGGGTACCGAACGAGGCGGCAGACAACGTCATCCCTTTCAGGAGTTGGACAATTAAAGCGGACGTATCGATGACGGAGCGGACGGTCTCAGCCGTATACCATGGCGTCTCGAACGCGACACCTTCCCCGTAGCCGACAACACCGTCGACCGTCTCCAGCCGGAGAATGACCGTCCGTCTCGTCGTCAACACGGCGTGGGCGGTGACAATCGGATGTTTGAACGTGAGGGGGACAATATACAGTTCAGCGCGACGAATCATGGTCAGCCTCCTTTAAGCGATGACGCATCAATTTACCGTTGGCGTTACGAGGCAGCTCGTCGACGGCAATCCATGCTTTCGGATGTTTATAAGATGCCAGATGGTCGTGCAATAGCTGAATCGCCTCATCGAAATCGAACGTACCGACCGTGAAGGCGACGGGTACCGCTCCCCAAGTCGGGTCGGGACGACCGACGACCCCGACGTCTTGAATGCCCGGGCAACGCAATAACACGCTCTCGATTTCGGCCGGATAAATGTTCTCACCGCCGGAGATGATCAAATCACTGCGGCGGTCATGGACGTACAAGTAACCGTCTTTCATCGTGCCGAGGTCGCCCGTTTGCCAATAGCCGTCGGGCGTCCAAGCATCGGCCTCTGGCTGTTTATAGTAACCAGGGGTCACCGTCGGTCCGTTCACTTCAATCTCCCCATCCGCATTGATACGGAGTTGGGTCGGCGCGATTGCTTGACCGCTCGAACCGATGTGGGCGAGTGCCTCGGCTGGCAACAGCGTCGCGACTTGCGAACACGTCTCCGTCATCCCGTACGTCTGGGCGACCGGTAACTGCCGCCGCTCGGCTTCTTCGAGCAACGGACGCGGTACGGGACCGCCGCCGACGAGCAGAAGTTGCAACTGATGGCGGGAGAGACCTGCGTCGAGGAGCCGCTTAAGCATGACCGCAACGAGCGAGATGTGGGTGATTCTCGCCGTCTCAATCAACTCGAGTGTACGAGCGACATCGAACTTCGGTTCGACGTATAGTAGCGAACCGAAACGAGCGCTCCGATACACTTGCGCGAGTCCGCTCATATGGAAGAGCGGCGTCACGACGAGCATCCGGTCACTTGTCCCGTAACCGAGGCGCGTCTTGGCTGCCTCGGCGCTCGCGACGTGATTGCCGAACGTCTGCTTTACGGCCTTGGCCCGTCCAGTCGTGCCTGAGGTGAACATGAGCGACATGACTTCATCGTCTGCCCACTCGTGCGGTGTAGCGAGTGACGCCTCATCTCGTGACGTCAACGCGAATTGGGTGATCGACAGTTCAATCGGTTCATCGACGAGCAATACATCGATATCGGCCGTCTCGATTTGTCCTGCCAGTTCGCTCATCGTCAACCGTGTGTTGAGCGGAACGAGTACTTTTCCGAGTAACTGGATGGCGTGGACAGCGATGACATAATCAGCGCTGTTCACAGCGCGTAATCCGATATGCCGGGCTTCGGGCGCGACCCGTTCCAGGAAGTGGGCCAAACGGGAGCTTTCCGTGCTTAACTCGGCCCAAGTTAAACTGACGGACGCGGTGACGAGTGCCATGGCGTCGCGTCGATGTTGTGTCACATAACGATTCATCATCAGAACCTCCAAAAAAAGAGTAGCGAAGTCGCTACTCTTTGTCGATTTACGGGAAACGCGGGAACTGACCGAAGTCTGGATCGCGTTTTTCTTTGAAGGCGTCGCGGCCTTCTTTTGCTTCGTCTGTCGTGTAGTAGAGAAGCGTCGCGTCGCCGGCAAGCTGTTGAAGTCCTGCGAGTCCGTCCGTGTCGGCGTTCATCGCTGCTTTCAAGAAGCGAAGGGCCGTCGGAGAGTGTTGCAAGATCTCTTGGCACCATTGGATCGTCTCGGCTTCAAGTTGCTCGAGTGGAACGACCGTGTTGACGAGTCCCATGTCAAGCGCTTGCTGTGCGTCGTATTGACGGCAGAGGTACCAAATTTCGCGTGCTTTCTTGTGGCCGATGATGCGGGCCAAGTAACCTGAACCGTAACCGGCATCGAACGAGCCCACTTTTGGTCCAGTTTGACCGAAACGGGCGTTGTCGGCTGCAATCGTCAAGTCACAGACGACGTGCAAGACGTGTCCGCCACCAATCGCATAACCGGCTACCATGGCGATGACTGGTTTCGGGATGACGCGAATCAAACGTTGAAGGTCGAGGACGTTCAAGCGTGGAATCTCGTCGTCACCGACGTAGCCGCCGTGGCCGCGGACTTTTTGGTCGCCGCCTGAGCAGAAGGCTTGATCGCCTTCACCAGTCAAGATGATGGCACCGACTTCTTTATCGTCACGGGCGCGTGCGAACGCGTCGATGAGCTCGTTGACCGTGAGTGGACGGAACGCGTTCCGTACTTCCGGGCGGTTGATGGTAATTTTTGCGATGCCGTTCCACTTCTCGTACTTGATATCTTCGTACGTGCGGACCGATGTCCAGTTTGCTACTGATTCCATTTAAATTCCCCCTAAAATCAATTTCTCTATCATTGTACCAAATTGTTGGGCATTCTCGACATGTGGAGCATGAGATGCGTCCGAAATTTCATGAATTTCAATATCGGGACGAATCAACTGCATATTCCGAGCAATCTGTTGAAACTTCACATCGTGTTCCCCGACGATCAAATCGGTGCGAGGTAAACGGTCGAGTAGCGGCCAGAGCGACGGCATGCTACCCGTCCCGATGGCGCGGAGGCTGTCCGCGAGTGCGGCTGGACGTTGGGCCAACCGCTCAGGACGTAGGGCGGCGCGCATCTCGTCGGTTTGATGCCAGAGCGGAAGACGTTCCCAACGGTCAACGAACGCCTCAAGTCCTGCTCGCTCGATGAATTCGGCGAGTTTTTCGTCTTGAAGCCGGCGTTGTCGACGTTCAGCCGCTATGTTGAGCCCGGGCGTCGTGCTAATGCCGATGAAGTGGTTGACCCGATCATCATAGGCGGCGAGTGTCATCCCGATACGTCCGCCGAGCGAGTAACCGACGACCGTCCACGGACCTTCGTCCGTATCGAGTAGCGCCGACAAGTCTTTAATCTGTTGACTCATCTTGGCACGCCCGACCGCTTGCTGTCCGGTGCCGCCGTGTTGCAATAGCGACGGGGCGACGAGCCGGACGGGGAGCTCAGGGAACTGGGAGATCCAAGTCGCACTCCCGGTGAACCCATGAAGAAGCAAAACGGGACGGCCGCTCCCACGTTCGAGCAACTCATAAGAGACGCCACGCACGGAACGCATCACGATTCGTTCTCCGTCGTCAAACGGTCCGTGAGCGAAGCGGTCCAACGACGATGCTCGGCCACGTTCCTAGCGCGATCAGACGGAAATTCAATCAGCTGAACGCCTGCTTCAATCGCCGTCATGACATCTTCAGGCTGCTCGAGCAAGCGATAGCTGAGTCCGTATGTCTCGGCAAATCCGCGCAAGTTCAAGTGGAGCGGCGTCCCGAACAAGTCCTCGAACATTTGCGGTGCGATCGAAGCTTGTGGCAAGAAGGAGAAGATGCCGCCGCCATCATTGTTGACGACGACGATGGAGAACGTACCTGGGTGCGATTTGACGAGTTGCAGGGCGTTGCTGTCATGATAAAACGCCAAGTCGCCAATTAACAGGGCGGCCTTGTCCGTATCGTGACAGGCACCGAGCGCGCTCGAGATGATGCCGTCAATCCCGTTCGCCCCGCGATTGGCGAGGACGTCGATTGACTGACCGGCTGAAAGTGTTGTATCGATATCACGGATTGGCATGCTATTGCTGACGAAGATGCGATCAAGACGAGACGCCAGCAAATGACGCGTCAATGCGCTTTCTCCGCTCAAAGCAGGTTTTGCGGATTCGGCGACGCGTTCGAACAATGCGAAACGATCGAATAAGTCGGCGTCATAGTCTTTGTTGATGGTGGCGACATAATCAATCGCATCGCCGTACACGACCGTGGCGCTGTTCGACGGGTCGCGGAACGATCCCGGTTGCTCGATCAAGACGTATGGCACGTCGTGAAGCCACTGATTCAGCCGTTTCGAGACGGGGGCAGCCCCGAACCGGACGACCGCGTCAGGTGTCCATTCCGTGCGATGCTCGCTCGCGAGCCACGCGTCATAGTTCGTCAAGACATGGTCAAACCGGCGCATCCCGCTCAATGGGTCGGCAAAGACCGGAATACGATGGGCCAGCGCCGACGTGTAGAGAGGCTCAAGCCATGATGTCGGAGTACCTGGTCCGACGATGAAGGCGAGACGATTGACGTCAATCTCTTGTTTGAACCGTTTCAAGTCGAGACTTGTCGGTTTAAGATAGGTCGGCTCAGAGGATTCGGATTCACCGCCCAGGAGGGACGTCAAGCGCTCGATATCCGGCAACAACGGTTCACGGAACGGGATGTTCACATGGACCGGACCGAACGGCGCATGCATACTCGTCCGGACGAGCCGGGCGACTGTCTGTTCCATGTAGCGCTGGCTCGCTGCTTCAGGAACGGGTAGGTCGACGCTCGCTTTCACGTGTTCGCCGTACAGTCGGACTTGGTCGATCGCTTGAGGCGCCCCGACGTTCCGAAGTTCGTGCGGCCGATCGGTCGTCAACACAACGAGCGGCAGTTGTGAGATATTTGCCTCGGCCACCGCCGAAAAGTAGTTGGTGGCGGCAGTGCCGCTCGTGCAGATGAGCGCGACCGGGCGCAACGATGATTGCGAACGAGTCAACCCGAGTGCGAAAAAGGCGGCCGACCGTTCGTCGACGATGATATGATGTCGGACGCTCGGATGAAGATAGGCGGCCATGGCGAGCGGTGTCGAGCGAGAGCCGGGACTGATGACGACGTCCTCGACTCCTTGTTCGACGAGCCGGTTCATCATACCGGCGACCCACTCCGTTAACGGTTCATTCATGCTTCATTGCCTCCTGCGCGTACTTTGTCCAATCCGAGAGCTTGCTTGATTGGACTGAGCTTGATTTCTGTCTCGGCGAGCTCCGCTTCGAGTTCAGACTCTTGGACGATTCCACAGCCTGCGTATAGCGCCACGAATTGATGGTGGACAAGAGCCGACCGGATCGAGACGACGAACTCTCCTTCACCGTCCGTGTTCAGCCAACCGAGCGGTGACCCGTACCAGCCGCGGTCGAACCGTTCAATCTCGCGCAACAAGCGGACAGATGTCCGTTTCGGAGATCCACCGAGCGCCGGGGTCGGGTGGAGCGACTCGATGATCGACAGCAAGGATGCGTTCGTATCGAGCGTTGCTTGAATCGGTGTGTGCAGATGGAACACCGACCGGTTCTCCAAGATGCGCGGCGACTCCGGTGCCTTGATGGTAGCCGCGTATGGTGTGAGGGCGTTCTTGATGTCCTTCACGACGATTTGGTGTTCCTCGAGGTTTTTGGCGTCGTGGAGTAATGTCTGTTTGGCTACATCCGATTCGATCTCGGTGTCTGGTCGCTTGATGGTGCCGGCGATGGCGGCCGTTTCAATGTACGGTCCTTGTTTCTTGACGAGCCGTTCCGGCGTCGCTCCGAAAAATCCGATTTCCCGCTTCGGCTGATACAAGAACACGTAACTGCCCGTCTGATGTTCTGACAAGTGGCGCAGTGTCGTCGCGAACGGGAACGCCTCTTCCGAGGTCTGGTAGATTTCTTCCCGGGCGATGACGATCTTTTCGACTCGTTCTTCAGTGATGTTCAGTTTAGCTTGTTGGAAACTCGACTTGAAATGGTCGACGCCGTCTTTGACTTGCGAGTAAGTCGGTGTTTGTTCGTCGGGCGCATGTAGCGCGTTGAACTGGGCGAGTTGATCGGCCAATTGAATCAAATATTGTTCGACCGAACGTTTGGCCGAGACGAGCGTCGAAACGGTCAACGTGTGCTTGTCGCCCGAGCGGCGATATAGAAATTTCGGCACGACCAACGATGCTTCACCGAACGCTTCCCACATATTTTTTTGGGGCCGCACGAACGTGTCGAACGAAAAGCCCGAGAACGCATAAATGACCGCGTCGACGTCCCGGCGGTGCAGGCTCCAATCGTACTGTAGACGTTGGAAACGTTCGGGACCAGAAGCCGTCAACACGAGCGCATCGGCACATCCGAGCATCTCGAGGGAGCGGTCTGGCGTCGAAAAATAGTAGTGGGACGTTTCAGTGTTTTGAATAATATGGAACGCGTCGAACGAAGGGATTTCCCATGTGTACGAGGCAAGTACCGGTCGTTGCCAAGCACGTGCCCGTTTATGGGCTTGTTCGATTCGTTGTTTAATGTGTGTTTGAGTATCTGGCATGAAAGAAAAGCCTCCTCAATCCAATGGAATTCTCATTCTTTAGTGTATCATGACTTCACAACAGAACTGGCCGTCAAATGCTCGAGAAAGTGAAGGGAGCCGTCCGAGCGGCGGGCATTGACAGGTTTTTTCAAAGAGACGTAAACTAACGAAGGGAGGGAAGTGCATGAAGAAGAGAGAGAAAGGTGCGTATTGGCGCATGATTCGCCCGCATACGTTGACAGCGAGCTTTATACCGGTGCTGTTAGGGACGTTCATCGTCCTTGGGCAAGTCGAGTTGAAGTGGGGATTGTTCTTAGCGATGCTCATTGCCTCGGTCTTGATTCAAATCGCGACGAATTTATTTAATGAATATTATGATTACAATCGTGGACTCGACCACGAAGGTTCCATTGGAATCGGTGGCTCGATCGTACGTGATGGGTTCACACCCGGACAAGTGCTCGGGATCGCGCTCGGTATGTATGGGGTAGCGGCTGTGCTTGGGCTCTATATTGCGGCTTCAACGAGTTGGCATTTAATTTGGATCGGTGTGCTGTCGATGGTCGTCGGATTCCTGTACACGGGAGGTCCGCTCCCGATCGCCTACACGCCGTTCGGGGAAATCGTCGCTGGCCTATTCATGGGTTATGTCATCATCGGCATCTCGGGATATATCCAAATCGGGACGGTGACGACAGAACTGTTGCTCGTATCGTTTCCGATGGCGCTTTTGATCGGGGCGATCTTGCTCGCGAACAACATTCGTGATTTGGATAATGATAAAGTGAATGGGCGCAAAACAATCGCCTGTCTCGTCGGACACCGTCGTGCCGTTCTCGTCTTGGCCGGATTCTTTATCGCGGCATTGGTCGGCATCCTCGTCGCCGTATTCGGGTTTGGCGTGACGCCGTGGGTGCTGTTGTCATTGCTGACAATTCCAATCATGGTACGGGCAGTGAAGCGTTTTTGGGTCAAGCGTGAACCGGCTGAACTCATGCCGGCGATGGCGATGACCGCAAAAGTGAACACGTTGTTTGGCGCTTGGATGGTCATCGGGTTAATGGTCGCGCGGCTAATCGCGTGAATTAAGAGGAGGGAACCACATGTCAGTCGTTCAAGAAATGCTAGCGTTTAATGAAAAATTCGTAACAGAGAAACAATATGAGCAATTTGTCTCGGATAAGTTTCCCGATAAAAAAATCGTCATTTTAACGTGTATGGATACGCGTCTGACGGCGTTGTTGCCTCAAGCCCTCGGACTAAAAAACGGGGATGCCAAAATCATAAAAAATGCGGGAGCCGTATTGTCACATCCGTTCGGATCGGTTATGCGTTCGATCCTCGTCGCATTGTATGCGCTCGGGGCCGAAGAGGTCATCGTCATCGGTCATTATGATTGCGGCATGGCGGCGATCGATCCGAATGCGGTCATCGCAGAAATGGAACGTCGCGGCATTGAACCGCAGACACTTCAAACACTCAAGTCGTCAGGAATGGATTTGGAGAAGTGGTTGCACGGGTTTGACTCGGTCGAAGCGAACGTCGTCAACTCGGTCAACCTCGTCAAAAACCACCCGCTCTTGCCGCCGGGCACGAACGTCCATGGGTTCGTCATCGACCCTGCGACCGGTCGTCTTGACGTCGTCGAAGCATAATGCAAAAGGCGGTCTCTTCTGGAGAGACCGCCTTTCTTTCGTTACCCGTATGTGTTGACGGGGATATCTTTATAGTCGTCTTCGTCCGAATCTTTTGATTTGGATTTTTTGTTTTTCTTGTAGTTCTTCTCGTATTCGTGCTCGCTCGGCGTTTTAAAGAAACGCTGCCACGTGGCGTTAATCTCAGAACCGATCAAAATGATCATTCCGGTCAGTTGGAGCCAAAGCAACGTGACGATGATTCCTCCGAGTGAGCCATACGTCGAATCATAATTGCCGAAGTTCGAGACGTAAAGACTAAAACCGAAGGAGACGATTTGCCAGGCGATGACGCCGAAGATGGCGCCAGGAATCGTGCTCTTCCAGAATACGTGTTGCTGCGGGGCGATTTTATAGAAAATTGACAGCGTGAAAATCAAGATGACGGTCGTCAGCACGTAGCGGAACACGTTAATCAAGATGACGTCTGCCCCTGAAATGGGGATGTAACGGGCCACGAAATCGATGATTTGCGATCCGAACACGTTCGAGACGATGAGCAACAGCACGCCGATGCCGAGCAATAACGTCAATCCGAGGGCGATTCCTTTGCTGACGAAGAAATTTCGTTCGTTGTCTTCCCCGTATGCATGAATCGCCATGTTGACTAGGCGTTCGACCCCTTTAGCGGCCGACCAAATTGCTAAAATCGCACCGATTGAGAGGAGTCCGCCGCGCGGTTCGCCGATGGCGTCAAAGATGCCGGATAAAAATTCAGTCGCGGCCGCACCCGGGGCCAAGTTATTCAGTTGTTCTTGGAATGACGCCTGTGAGATGTCGAAGAACGACAACAACGCGAGAATGAAGATGAGTCCCGGGAAAATCGATAAGAACCAAAAAAAAGCGAGCGTCGCACCATAATCTTGAACATCATGTTCTTTGAAGCGACGAAGCAACTCTTTCCCGAAAGCGAACCAATTCTTTTCTTCTTTTACTTCTGTAGTATCCATATATGTGCCTCCTGAACGTTATCGTTAGAAACTTTCTTTCCCGAAATGTCAGGAGGCTACACATGAAATTAGTCTTCGGCCAGCGTTTTATTGAAAAATCGCTCGGCTTCGTTCGACAGCAAGTCGGCGAGTGACGGTGGTCGTACCGGTAAATGGCTGAGCGCGCTTCGCTTCACCCACATCGGCGTATACGATCCGTTCGTTTGCTCTGCTTGAAATTCTTCACCTGTCCCGGTGCCGAATTCGCCACCGGTCATCCGGGCCCAGTAGTATGGGTTCAACTCTCCATTGAAGGCGACATGTGCGGCTACGCCTTCAAGTTCGACGTGGACGCCGAGCTCTTCGAACGCTTCACGGACGGCCGTCTCTTCAGCCGTATGCCCGAATTCGACACCACCGCCCGGAAATACATAATACAAAAGGTTTTCTTTCTCTCGGCGAATGAGCGCGACTTCGTCATGTTCATTCACGAGGATGATGGCACTGCGTAATTTTGTTCTGACCAATGGAATCGTTCCTTTCGATTTCGTATCGTGAACAAAACGCATCGACTCGCGGCCGATGCGTTTTGGTTAATCTGTTGCTGGTTGTTCAAGTGAGGCGTACATGTCAGGTGTCAGGCCGTTATCGTGCGAGGCGATGACTTTCCCAGCGACGCGCATCCCGAGTCGGAGCGCATCTTCAATCGGGTGACGTTTCATCAACTCAGAGATGACAGCGGAGAAGAATGAGTCACCCGCACCGGTCGAGTCGGCAACTTTCACTTTCGTCGTCGGGACGTGACCTTGTTCATTCGTGCGTAAGTCGACATAGACGGCGCCGAGCTCACTCATCGTGACGATTGTGAGCGGAGCTCCTTTCATCGCGAGCACTTCGGCGACGCGTAACGCATCGTCCACTGTGACGATGGACATATCAGACAAAATCTCCGCTTCTTCGCGGCTACAGATGAAGCCGGTGAAACCTTGGAGTAAATGACGGTTCCGTTCAATCACCGACAGATGACCGCACACGCCATACAGCGGAAGCTTCATTTCGCGGCACAGTTCAATGGTCTCGTTCAATACATTGACCGACAAGTCGAGGTCAATCGCGACCGCCTCACTTTCAGCGAACACCGTATCGATGCGACGGAGGATACATTCTTCCATCGTCGCTTCGTCCGGTTGCTTCGAGATTGACGTTTGCAGGTCGCCGTTATTATCCATGACGGCAAGCCACATGCCCATCCCATTGTCATCGAGCAAATCGACGTGATCGACGTTGACGTTCAAACCGCGGAGTTCTTCGAGAACACCCATCCCGATTTGATCGTTCGTCACGGTCGACACGAAACGGACGTCATTCCCGAGAACACCTAAGTTTTGGGCGACGTTTCGGCCGGTCCCACCGTTCGAGAACGCGATGTCACCGACGTTCTTGGCATCTTTATGAAGCGGGGCGAACGAGGTTCCTTTAATATCGACAAACACCTTGCCGATTACTGCAATCGTATTCATATACTGTACCACCTTTAGCCAGTCTTCCTATTAGTTCCGGTCTCATTAGACACATTGTTTCAATTATAGCGAAATTACTAACGGCTTTCAACGACGGTTTGAATGAGTGTCGAATTTTGTCATTCCCACGAGGTGCTGAGCAAACGAAGCCCGTTCAAGATGACGAGGATGGTCGATCCTTCATGGCCGACGACCGCGAACGGCATGACGAGCAGTTCGAAGATGTTCGTCGCAATCAACACGAGGATGACACCTAGGGCAAACACGACGTTTTGGAGGACGACGCGATTCAATTTACGGGACTGTTTGATAGCCGAGCTCAACCGACGGAGGTCGTTTTTCATTAAGACGACGTCGGCCGTCTCGAGGGCGGCGTCTGTCCCTTCACCCATCGCGATCCCGACATCGGCTGTCGCGAGGGCGGGGGCGTCGTTGATGCCGTCGCCAATCATGCCGATGCTACCGTATTCTTGTTTTAATTGTTTAATCTGCTCGACCTTCTCTTCTGGGAGACATTCGGCGATGTAACGGGTCAACCCGGCCTCAGTGGCGATGGCGCGGGCTGTCGCCTCGTTATCGCCCGTGATCATGATCGTCGCGATACCGAGATGGTTGAGTCGTTCGATCGCTTGTTTGGCTTCTGGGCGCAGTGTGTCCCGGAGCGCGAACGCTCCAATCGTCTTCGCTTCATCGCTGACGAATACGAGCGTATGGCCGGCAGCTTTTAAACGTTCAACATCGTCGCGGAAGAAATCTCCGCTCGGATCGGCGAATTTTTGTTTGCCGACCCGATAGGCGACACCATCGATCGTCGCTTCAATCCCGGACCCGGTCACGTCTTTGAAGTGTTCCATCGTTCCTGTGTAGTTCCCTGTGAATTGGACGAGCGCTTCGGCGAGCGGGTGCATCGAATGTTCTTCAATCAAGCTGACGATGCGATAGACGTGCTCTTTCTCAACGGTTGGATGGATCAATGCCGATTGGACTTCTGGTTTACCAATGGTGAGCGTACCGGTCTTATCGAAGGCGATCGCTTTCAAACGGCCCATGTTCTCGATATGGACGCCACCTTTGAACAAAATCCCATGTTTGGCGGATGAAGCGATGGCGGCGAGTGCGGCCGGAGTGATGGCTGCGACGAGGGCGCACGGCGAAGCGACGACGAGTAAAATCATACCGCGGTAAATACTCGTCTCAAGCGACCACGGCGTCAACACAGGTCCGAGCAAGATGATTGCGGTGACGGAGACGAGCACGACTTGAACGTAGCGTCCCTCGTACCGGTCGATGAACTGGGCGGACGGTGATTTTTCCTCTTGCGCTTGCTGTACCATTTGAATGATTTTTTGGAACAACGTTTCCGTGGCGAGCTTTGTCACTTCTAACGTCAAGACACCGTTCAAGTTAACGCTTGAGCCGTATACCTCGTCGCCGACGTTTCGGTCGACCGGAATCGATTCACCGGTGATGGCGGCTTCCTCGATCGAGGCACTGCCTTTCAAAATCCGACCGTCGACCGGGATGCGTTCGCCGGGTCTTACGTAGATGTGGTCTCCGACGCGAAGGTCGTCGATATGGACGACCTCGAGGCCGTCCGAAGCGTTCAATCGCGTCGCTTGTTCAGGTTGCAGTTCCATTAATGACTCGAGGGCGCGTTCGTTTTTGTTCATCGTGTACGTCTCGAGTGCACCGGACAAAGCGAAAATGAAGATGAGGATGGCACCTTCCATCCAATAGCCGATGGCCGCGGCGCCGATGGCCGCGATGATCATGAGCAGTTCGACGTTCAACGAACGGGTTTCCCACGTATCGGTCAGACCTTCTTTCGCTTTGGCATATCCGCCGATTAAAAAGGCGGTCAAATAGAGGGTGACGTAGAGCGCAGGAGCTCCGTCTTGTCTTTCCGTGATATATGCGAGTACAATCAATACACCACTGATGAGCGCCATGATGAGCTCGATATGTTCGAACCAGTTGGCCCGTTTAAAGACGTGGCTTTTTTCCTGTGTGACGGTTGATGTGTTCATGTGAGCACCTCTTTCTAAATGAGAATATATATCAGTTAAATGATAATGATTGAGGATGATTATCATTATCTATTGTTGATATGATTGGATTTAATACTAGTTTCGGCTCATAACCTTATTTATAATTATTATCATGTAAGTCTATTTTAGCACCAATCGTAATAACTCACAAACTAAAAGATTAAGGAGTTTTTGTGTCATGCAAAATGTATTTCAACGCCCTTGGACGGTCACGTTCCTCGCGCTATTCAACACGTTTTTATGGGGGAGCGCGTTCCCGTTTATCAAACTGAGCTACGAGGCGCTTGATATTCAAGAGCACGAGTACGGCCAGCAGTTGTTTTTTGCCGGCGAACGCTTTTTATTGTCCGGACTGCTCTTGCTCGTGATTAGCCGCCTCGTCTTCAAACGGCCGATTCGATTAAACGCGGAAAAGTTGAAGGCGTATGCACATTTAGGGGCATTTTTGACATTCTTACAATATTTGTTCTTTTATATCGGGCTTTCCATCTCGACCGGGGTGCAAGGTTC
The DNA here is from genome assembly GCF_018617975.1 of Exiguobacterium sp. s21. Classification (NCBI taxonomy): domain Bacteria; kingdom Bacillati; phylum Bacillota; class Bacilli; order Caryophanales; genus Exiguobacterium; species Exiguobacterium sp. s21. The sequence goes on from NZ_JACSLF010000010.1 coordinate 70,640, forward strand.
GATTATCGCGGGATCGACCTCATTCTTCCAAATGGCGCTTGCCCATTTCCGTTATGAGGATGACCGTCTCAACCGGTTGAAGGGGATTGCCCTCACACTCGGTTTCTCTGGGATTGTCATCGCCAACTGGCCGACAGCGCACGCAGAGATAGGATTTGGGATTGGCGAGATCTTGCTCATTATGGCGATGATCTCAGGGGCGTTCGGGAACTTGATTGCGAAAGACTACTCACGCGCACATGATGTCGCCCCGATGACGGCTTGGGCGATGGTATTCGGCTCGCTCGGTCTTCTCGTCGTCGGCTATGTGCTCGCGCCAGGGGATGTGTTCCTTCCTTACACGATCACGACGCTTTTCTTCTTGCTGTATCTCGCGCTCTTGTCTGCAATCGGGTTCACGTTATGGAACACACTCATGAAATATAATCCGGTCAGCCGGGTATCACTTTATATGTTTTTTGTTCCCTTATTCGGTGTCGTCTTATCGAGCGTTTTACTCGGTGAAACGATCCCGTGGAACGCGCTTGTCGGATTATTGTTCGTCATCGCGGGCATCTATCTCTCGACTTATTTCCAGGGGCGAGTCAACCGTTCGGCCCGTTGATCAAACAAAGCTGACGCACGGTTGACGGAATCTTGTTCCCATGGCAAAATATATTAAAAATTCTGAATTCTTTCAGTTGAAAATCGGTCTTCGTTGTAAAGACTTGCGTACGAATCTGATAGAAGGGAGGATTGTGCCATGGCAAGAAATCCGATTGTCCGAAATATACTCATCTCGCGTCAACCACGGGACGAGTACGTCAAATACGTGATGAAGTGCGTAAGTCGCGGATTGAAGGAGCATCACGACCAAGTGGACGCGCGTGCAACGAGGCAAGGGGAGGACATCCAGACGAAGTGGCATATCAATGATCGCGTCATTGAAGTCACAATCAAGTCGGACGTGCTGGCCTCACTAGAGACAGAACCGTTCGCGCTCGATGAAGTGTTCATGCGCGCGTTCGAACGAAACGACGTTCGTCTCGGTCCAATCAAGGAATGAGTGATACGAAAAAGGGTGAGTCTCCGTTGAGACTCACCCTTTTATGCATCAATCGGCTTCGCTTTCGCTGTGAACAGACTCACAGCCAAGATGCCGAGAATAAGTGTGTACATCAAGAAATACACTTCTTTCGGTAACGCAATCCAAAACGCGCCAATCATTGGCCCGCTGATCGAACCGACGCTGAACGAGATGCTATAGAGCATATTGCCGGTCGGTAACAACGAACGTGGCAACACTTCTGTCATATGAGCCAAACCGAGAGAATACGTGGAGCCGAGACCGGCCCCGGCAAGAGCGAACAAGACGAGCAGCCAGGCGTAATGGTCGACGGCCAGGTTGGCGACGGCGAAGACGAGCGTTCCGAGCGTCAACACGATTTGCAGGATGCGTTTCTTCCCGAAGTGATCGGCGAGGCGGCCGAGCGGTAACTGGACGATAATCGAGGCGACGATGAACGTCGTGATGAGCGTACTCGTCTGTGTCAGCCCGATGTCGTTGCGGACCGTGAAAATCGGTAAGTTGGCATTCAAGCTCGCCTCAAGGAACCCGTATGTAAAAGCAGGTAAGAGCGTATATCCGCCGCCGATGAGGACGAGGCGGATGCGTCCTTTCGAGTCGGTCTTCACTTTCTCAGCCTCAGGGTACTCGTTGTCGACCTTGAAGATCAAGAACAAGGATGCGAGACAGAAGACGATCAAGACGAGGAACGGCAGCCAAAAGTGGAGGTCGACGAGCGGGGCGATGAGCGGGCCGACCGCGAATCCGAGGCTGAACGCCATCCCGTAATACGCCATCGCCCGGCCAAGACTTCGCTTCTCGCTCGCAGACGTGACCCACACTTGGGATCCGTAATGGAGCGCCGAATCCCCAAATCCGATGACGAAACGCATGAGTGCCCACATGAGCAGTGACGGCCAGAGCGGCAAAAAGAACGTGGCAAGCGCCGTCAAGACGATGCCGAGGACGATGGTCGGCCGAAACCCGTACTTGCGGACGAACCGTTCGAGTAGCGGCGCAGAGACGATGACGCCCAAGTAGAGCATCGTCGCATTCAACCCGTTCAACCAGGCCGGGTTGCCGTCCCGTTCGATGAGCGTCGACAAGAGCGGGATGAGCGCGCCTTGAATCAAACCAGAAATAAAGACGACGAGTAATAAAATCGAAAACCGAAATCGTTGCATAATTCACCTCATACTCAAATAGTAAAAAGCTGAGAAGGGTCTCAGCTTTTTGGTTCGTCAATCGGTTGAGGTACATGATTCAAGTGTAAGAGTTCATCATCCCAACTGCCTTGACTGAATACTTCATCACGGTCTACTTTGTCTGAAACGAATGCGGCTGTCAATAAGATGCTGAGCACACCACCGAAAATGATGATGGCCATGACGGTGATCATGAATACATAGATGGCTGTCATCTTTAAACACCTCGATTCAGTTTATATACTGAAAATTTCCCGAAACAAAACAATTAAAACGGCTCAGCGACACGTTCACGGAAGTCAACGTTCGGGTAATACGCTTGCTTGACGAGCGCGTTCGGCCCGAGACATTTGACGGCCGGGCAGTGGCATGACAGTGTGGCGTTCAGACTGCTGTTCGTCCACGTTTCGTATGCATCCTGGAACGAGGTATCATACAGTGTGCCGAGCGTGCCGAGCTCGTCTCCGAAGTCGGTGACGATAATCTGGCCATCGAAGATATTCGTGTTGAGGCGTGAGCGGCCATCTGGGTCGTTCCGAACGGTGACGTTCTTCGCCTCGTGGAGTCGTCTCAACAAAGCGCGGTCCTCTGGTGCGTCGGAGCAGGCATAAAACGGCAACGTCCCGAATAACATCCAGACGTTCTCGTTCCGGACATCGAGCAGGTCATGAATCGCCTGGCGGGTATCGGCAAGCGATGCCGACTCGAGCGCGCTAGCAAAGTCTGCGGGGTACATCGGGTGAACTTCGTGACGCTGACAGCCGAGTGCGACGATCTCTTCATGGATTTCTTTCAAGTGCGGGATCGTCCGTTTGTTGATCATCGTCTCGGCGGATACGATGATGCCTTCGGAGGTGAGCGCCCGGGCATTGTCTTTCATCGTCTGAAGCATCTTCAAACGTGCCTCGGCGCTCGGTTTTCGATCCATCATCGCGAAACCGCCCTCTAAGAAATCGGCGTCTGTGCCCCAGTTATGCGAAATGTGCAAAACGTCGAGGTAAGGGGTAATAAGATGGTAGCGAGAGAGTGGGAGCGTCAAGTTCGAGTTGATTTGTGTCCGGGCGCCACGCTCTTTCGCATAACGCAAGAGCGGGACGACATAGTTCCGCACCGACTTCATCGACAGCATCGGCTCGCCGCCCGTGATGGAGAACGCGCGCAAATGCTCGATCTCATCAAGGCGCGAAATCAATAGGTCGAGCGGGACTTCAGGTTCTTCCGTCTGATTAAGCATATTGCCGACCGCGCAATGTTCGCAGCGCATATTGCACAGCTTGGTCGTCGTCACTTCGACGTTCGAGAGGACGAGGCGACCGAACTCGGTTTGATCGAGGTAGGCTTCCCACGGATCAAACGTTGTCGAGATGTTTTGCATATCAATTCCACCTTTTCATCAAGTCACACGAAATAGTATGCTATAATAACAACTCTTTGTCACGAACCAAAGGAGCGATCACGAGATGGGTAAATCACGAACGGATACGGCAGGAAAAATGAACGTGTTAAAATCGAGAACGGAATTACTGTGCTTATCAGTCAATACGTTGGACGAATTCACGACGCCAGAGGATTTGCATCGATTGTTAGCTGATATTGATTCCTTACGTGCGAAAGTCGTACGTTACGCCAAAGATTTAGAACAAGTATCTCGAAAGGATGAAACACATTGAAACTGATCGTAGGAGAATACACTAGCGCCCAAGCCGAGCGGCTAGGCATTAACGGAGAGGGCATCGCGACGATTGATCGCATGGTCATCTTCATCCCAAACTTATTACCAGGCGAGAAGGCGAAAGTCGAAATTACGCGCGTCGAGCGGAACTACGCCGAGGCGCGCGTCATCAAGCGCGATAATGATTCACCGGACCGGGTCAAACCGCCGTGTCCGATTTATGACGAGTGTGGCGGTTGCCAGATTCAACATATGAGTCCGCGCCTGCAGATGGACTATAAAGAAGAAATCGTCCGCAACGCCTTCCGTCAAAAGACGAAATTGAACGTCGACAAATCGGATATCCGTGGTACGAAAGGGATGGACAACCCTTGGTATTACCGCAACAAGTCGCAATTCCCGCTCTCGACGCGTCGCGGCGAGATCGTGTCGGGTCTCTACAAACCGAACACGAACGAACTCGTGCCAATCGAGCATTGCATGGTACAGCAGCGCGACACGACGAACATTAACAACGCCATCGTCCGTATTTTGAACGAGCTCGACATCCCGGTATACGATGCGCGCCGTGACGTCGGTTTCGCCCGTACCGTCATCGTCCGCTCAGGCTACAAGACAGATGATGTCCAAGTCGTGCTCGTCGTCGGGAACGAGGACGTCCCGCGTTTAGATGAATTGAGCGATCGCATCATGGCGTTACCGAACGTCGTATCGTTCCACATTAATATCAACTCGAACCGTTCGGGTGTCATTTTCGGTTACCGCACGGTCCACATTGCCGGTCAAGACAAGATGGACGAGCAACTCGATGACGTCCATTATCATTTGTCACCGCGCGCTTTCTTCCAGCTCAACCCGGCTCAGACAGAGATTATGTATCGTGAAGTCGTCGAGGCGGCAGGGCTCACGGGCGAAGAGCGCGTCATCGATGCGTACGCCGGTGTCGGTTCGATCGGGCTATGGCTCGCGCCGCACACGAAAGAGATTCGCGGGATGGAAGTCGTCCCGGAAGCGGTCGAAGATGCGAATGCGCACATGCGTGAGAACGGCTTTAGCCATGCGACTTACGTCGAAGGCCGGGCCGAACATTGGATTCCGCGCTGGGTCAAGGACGGTTGGATTCCAGACGTCATCGTCGTCGACCCGCCGCGCACCGGGGTCGATCATCAACTGTTGAACGCGATGATTTCATCGAAAGCAAAACGGATCGTCTACGTGTCATGTAACCCGCAGACGCTCGCGCGTGACGCGGACCAGCTCATGAAAGCCGACTATAAAATCAACTATATTCAGCCGTACGATATGTTCCCGCAGACGGCACACGTCGAGTCAATCGTCGTCTTCGAGAAGAAGAAAAAGAAAAAGTATTGACGGGATTGTGAAAACGCTTGCAAGAACGACGTTTTTGCGTTATAGTTCAGATGTCAGACTTCTTTGATAAACATTAAGAAGCGGAGGAACATCAGATGATCCCACAAGAAAAAGTGAACGAGCTTGTCCATAAAGCGATTGATGCACGGTCGCGCGCCTATACTCCTTATTCGAAGTTTAATGTCGGGGCTGTCGTCATCGACGAGACCGGCAAAGAGATCTCGGGTTGCAACGTCGAGAACGCTTCGTACGGCTTGTCGATGTGTGCAGAACGGACTGCCATATTCAAAGCGGTATCGGAAGGCAGCAAGGCAATCGAGACTGTCGTCGTCGTCGGCGACACGGACGGACCAATCTCGCCATGTGGCGCTTGCCGTCAAGTTATCGCCGAGTTTGCCAGTGACGACTTTACATTGATTCTCGCGAACATGGCCGGGGAGACGAAAGTGATGACGAAAGAAGAGATGTTGCCTTACGGCTTCTCGCCAAGCGATTTAACATAAAAATGCGGACGAATTTCGTCCGCATTTTTATTTATTGCCCTCATATTTTTTCTCGCTGACCGAGTCATCCTTCGAGTGCCGCTTTTGTTTCTCATCTTTCACTTTCTGGTTCAGCTCTTCTACCGGGATCGGGTCGACCGTTTCCATCCCTTCCTGGTCGAAGATGCTCTCCTTGTCCGTATCGACGGCATCCGGATTATCAAACGGTCGCTTGGACGTATCTTTTGACTGTTTCATCTTCATCGCCTCCTTGTCTTGACTGTTATTCCACTTCCTGAATGGGTGTAAACGCTTTAGAAAATGGGTTTCGATTTCGCAGAACAGTGGAATTATCCGTACATAGTGACTAAGGAGGGGTATTCGGATGGATAAGAAAGTATTGATGGGAATCGTACTCGGGGTAGCTGGGGCCGCGCTCGTCGCACCAAAAGTGGCGGCACTCTTGACTCAGGACCGAGATGACGATACATGGAGCAAGATGGACAAGATGGAAAGTGTCGATTCGGATAAGGATGAGGCGGAGGAAGGCCTCACTCAACTCGATTCGAACTATCGGGCCGAGTGGCAAGCGAATGGTTATCCACAGACGCACGCCGAGCGGGAACGTCTCATGAATGAATCAGATGACGCCTATAAAGGCAAAGACATATAAAAAAGACAGCCGCGGCTGTCTTTTTTATATGTCTTCTTCCGGCAAGAGCGGCAATGTGAGCGTGACGGTCGTTCCGTTGCCAACTTCTGAAGTGAAGTGCATCGAGCCGCCGTGGCGTTCCATGATGTGTTTGGCGATGGCGAGGCCGAGCCCGGTCCCGCCATCTTCGCGTGTGCGTGACTTATTGACACGGTAAAATCGCTTCGTCAATTGATCGAGATCCTCTTTCGGGATCCCCCGACCTTCGTCCCGAATCTCGGTGACGGCATTGTCGGCGGTCGCATATGTCTTCACATGGATCGTTTTCCCGGCTTCGGTGTAGCGAAGGGCGTTGTCGAGCAAGTTTCCAACGACTTGCTCGAGCCGGTCGTGGTCCCCAAGAATGATCAAGTCGAAATCGAGGTCCATCTCGATCGTGACGCCTTTCGCCCCGGCAATCGGCTCGAAACGGTACAGCACATCTTCGAGCACTTGCGAATAGACGACCGGTTCTTTCGTCATCGGATATGAGTCGCGTTCGAGTTGGGCCAAGTCGAGCAAATCGTTGACGAGCCGTTGCAAGCGCTCCGTCTCATTCTCGATGATCTCGTAATATTGGTTTTTCGTTTTCTCGTCGAGCGACGGGTCTTGGAGCATTTCCGTATAGCCCCGAATATATGACAACGGTGTCCGCAATTCATGACTGACGTTCGCCAAAAATTCTTTCCGTTGCTCTTCGACGAGACCGAGTGACTCGGCCATCCGGTTCAGCGTCTCGGCGAGCTCGCCAATCTCGTCATCGTAATAAATCGGGATACGGTGCGAGAAGTCGCCTTTGGCATATACTTGCGAGGCTCGCTTCATTTGTATGAGTGGCTGAATGATCGTATCGATAATTTGCGTCCCGAAGATGAGCAAGTTCACGATCATCAAGATGAGCAAGAACGTGATCATGAGCCGAATCGGTTGGAACGGCTCACTGATTTTACTTAACTCCATATATAGGATGAGCGCATTATCGAGCTCGCCGTCCCGGATGAGCGGGAAGGCGGACATCAGGATATCCACATCCTCGGTCGGGTGTTTACGGGTGACGGAGATCGCGTAGCCGTCTTGCAGTTTGGCGAGGTCTTGTTCCCTTAAAAACGTCTTGCCTGAGCCGAGACTGTCTTCCCTGACCGACGAGAGGAACACTTTCGTCTCGGTCAGTTCGTTCGTGTACGTCATACTGTCCGAAAACGCGTCAGAGAAGCCGTCCGCCTTGTAGATGGTGACGAGCTTCTCTCCGCGGTTGATGAGCAGTTCTTCCTGCGTCTGAATATAGAACTTGTCGTATAAGTAAAACGTCATGATGATGAACACGAACGCGGAGAAGAGGCTAGCGGTCCAGATGGTGATCCAAATCCGCTTCCGGATCGTGTATTGCTTCATACGGTCGCCTCGAACTTGTAGCCGATCCCCCAGACGGTTTGAATGTAGCCACCTGCTTCACCGAGCTTGAGGCGAAGCGTCTTGATATGTGTGTCGACCGTCCGAAGGTTACCGTGGTACTCGGTGCCCCAAATTTGATCGAGCAACTGTTCACGTGAGAATACTTTCTCTTCATTCGTGATGAACAAGTAGAGCAAATCGAACTCTTTGCGGGTCAAGTTGACCGTTTTGCCTTTCACGCTGACCGCACGGCCATCGATATCGATGGACAAGACTCCGGTATCGAACGTCGCTTCTTGTTCTTTCGAGAAGTTATGCGTCCGACGAAGCGTTGCTTCGATGCGGGCAAGCAGCTCGCGCGGACTGAACGGCTTCGTGATATAGTCATCCGCGCCGATCTTCAAGCCATGGATGCGATCGAGTTCTTCTGACCGGGCCGTGAGCATGATAATCGGGACGTTCGAGAACTCGCGGATGCGCATGCATGCCGTGAGGCCGTCGAGTTCAGGCATCATCACGTCGAGCAGGACGAGGTGGAACGACTGTTCTTTCAATAAGTCGATTGCCTCGAGGCCGTTCGTGGCTGTGACGGTCTCATATCCTTCCTTCTCTAAATTTGAAACGAGTAAATCCCGCATTTGTTCTTCATCATCGGTCACTAAGATGCGAAACGTTGGTTCTGACATTGGGCATTCTCCTTTACAAAACGGTTAACGAGGCTGTGTGATAATTCCCTCATACCTCTATCATACCTATCTCTCCGAATTAGAACAGAAATATTCATTGCCGTAAAGTTGTCCTCATGAAATCCACACAAAAACGCCACAAAAAAGCCAATTCTTTGTCAGAATTGGCTTACGCTTCGAGCTGTGCTTCATAGGTATGGTCGAATTCAGGCGCATGGAGTGAGTGCAAGTAAAGCTGGAAACTCGATTTTGACACTTCATACAAGACATATTCGACGTCCCCTTGGTTGATTTCAGTCAATAGTTCAGACCGGATCTCGTTAGCGCAGAAAGCGTACGGTAGTTTCTCAGCCGCCGCGATCGAACGCTCATTCGATTGACGGATTTTTAAAAATACACTTTCTATGTCAAGCTCGAAGAAAAGTTCAGAGAAGAACGCTTCTTTCGCGACTTGATTGTAACCTTTGCCGTGATACGGTTTGCCAAGCCACGTCCCGAGGAATCCATAGCCCGATTCCACGTCGAACAAGCTGATTGTCCCAATCGGGGTACCAAACTCGTTCGTGATGGTACGTGAGATGATGTTTCCTTGCTCTTCTAGCTCGATGATTTGCTTCGTGCTAAATAAAAACTCGTCAAAGTGGACCGTCTTTTGACGGACATACGGAAAGACATCTGGGTGTTGCATCAGTTCGAACAACTCCGCGCAGTCGGTAAGCTCACGAAATTTGAGCACCTTTACATTCCTCCTCCTATTTCAGACCGCTGAAGAATAGTTGTAACGAAAGCATACTTCTGGCTTCGTTGTTCGAACTTGCCTTGGCTGCTCCCTTTTATGAAGTTACAAGATTATTTTATATAGTTTTTTTGAAAAAGCAAGTAAATAAAATGCAACTTCACAAAAAAATAATAAGAACGCTTTCATGACTGGCCTCACTCACATCTCATGATGTGTTTTCGATCGGTTCGTCGAGTAAACGATGTGGCCATCGACGATGGTCATAATCGGCTTTGACATGTAGTCGAGCGGGAAGTGACTCCAAAGGACAAGGTCGGCATCTTTGCCGATTTCGAGCGAGCCGATGCGGTCGTCTACTCCAAGCGATTCGGCCGGATGGATCGTGATGGCGCGGAGTGCGACGTCGACCGGAAGTCCTTCGCGGGCAGCAAGACCGGCGCAAAGATTTAAATATTGAACGGGCGTATAAGGATGGTCCGTCGTGATCGAGACAATCATATCGTGTTCATGTAAAATTCGGTACGTCTCCCATGTTTTGTTCTGGAGCTCAATTTTCGATTTACGTGTGAACGTCGGACCGACGGTGACATGTTTGACACCGAGTTCGCGTAACTTTTCAGCGACGAGATGTCCTTCCGTACAGTGCTCGATCCGATAATCGAGGTCGAACTCTTGCGCGAAGCGGACGACCGATAAAATATCGTCGGCGCGGTGGGCGTGGACCCGGATTGGCATCTTGCGGTCAAGGGCGAGTTGAATCATCTGGCTGCCAAACGTGCCGATCGTCTTCGTCGAGTCGACGGTCCGGAACGCTTCACGCAACAACCCCATGATCCCCATGCGGGTCAACTCACCAGATCTCCCCATACTGTGGACACGCTTCGGGTTCTCCCCGAGGGCGAGCTTGAGACCGGCATAACGCCGAAGTACCATGTCCTCGATGAAGCGGCCGTGCGTTTTAATGACACTCGTCACCCCGCCGATGACGTTCATACTGCCGGGCATGACTTGAACGGCAGTGACTCCGGCCATGAGCGCCTCTTGAAACCCTTCATCGAGCGGATAGACGCCGTCGATGGCCCGAGCGTGCGGCGTCATCGCCTCGACGGTCTCGTTTGCATCGTTTCCGACTGAACCTGTCCCTTCGTCATACAGTCCGAGGTGGGTATGGGCATCGATAAACCCTGGGAACAAGAAGTTGCCTTCGGCTTCGATGACCGTTTCTCCGTCGAGCGGGTCCAGCAAGTCTGCCATTTCAATGATTTTGCCGTCCTTGACGCGCAAATCTCCGTAAAAATGTGGGGCAGTGATTGGATAAATGTGGGCGTTACGAATTAACAAATTACTCACGTGCTAGCTCCTTTCAAATCAAATGAAGTAGTTGTTTCAAAGCGGGTTCTAACGTTTCGTAACGGAAGCGGAAACCGTGATTGAGTGCTTTCGTCGGGACGACTTTCGCCCCTTCAAGGACGATGACACTCTTCTCTCCGAGCGCGAGCTTGAGGAGCGGTGCTGGGGCAGGTGCCCAATGCGGGCGATGCATCACGCGTCCGAGCGTTTTTCCAAACTCATTCATCGTGACGGGCGTCGGTGCCGTGCCGTTGACGGGGCCTTCGATGGAAGTCGTCTCGATGATATGGACAAACAGGCGAACGAGGTCGTCCAAATGAATCCACGGTACCCATTGCTGTCCTGAGCCGAGCCGTCCTCCGACACCGAGCGTGTACGGCAGTTTCATGAGCGGGAAGGCGCCGCCGTCATTCGATAAGACGACACCGGTCCGCATCGTGACGAGGCGAATTCCCATGTCTTTGATCGGGGCCGCCTCTTTCTCCCACAACACACAGACGTTTCCTAAGAAGTTGGTCCGGTCCGGGAGTGGGGTCGCTTCGGAATACGTGATGGAACGGTCTTCCCCGTAAATCCCGATGGCGGATCCGCTGATGACGACGCTCGGCTTGCGTTTCATATTTTTAATGATCCGAACGACTTCTTTCGTCCCGTCGATTCGGCTTTGAAGAATGGCTTGTTTCTGTTTATGTGTCCAGCGTCCATCGTTGATGGAGGCACCAGCCAAATGGATGAAGGCGTCGACGTCTTGCAACTCGGACTCAGGATGACTGCCTGGTGTCATCCATTCGACGAACGAGATCCCTCCTTGCCGCGGGCGCGGGCGGCGTGTCAATACGACGACTTGATGTCCGGCTTCGGCGAGCGCGCGGACGAGTGGGCGACCGATTAGTCCGGTTCCGCCGGTTATTGCTATTTTCATAAGTCTCCCTCCAGTATATTGAAGCGATTTCAAAACGGGTATGAGTTTCATAAGAAAGCGGACCGTTCGTAGGTAAATACCCTTTCTTCTAACTTATCAAAAATCCTGCGCGAATGGGGAACGTGATATGTTAGAAGCAGGAAATGGAGGGATTTCGTGAAAATCGCCAAGTTTACGACCCAGAAGAAAAATAAAGACCGGCTCAACGTATACGTCGAGAAGGATGGGCGTGAGGAATTTGCGTTCGCCATCGACCTCGACGTCTTCATCAAATATGGATTGACGAAAGGGATGGAGCTCGAAGACGACTTCGTACGTGATGTCCTTCAAGCCGAAGAAGAACAAAAAGCATATAAAGCGGCCGTCAATTATTTGTCGTACCGAATGCGTGCCGTTTCAGAGGTACGCGACTACCTTTTGAAGAAAGAGATAGATGAGGCGGCCATCAAGCGCGTCATCGAACGATTGATCGAACAGCGTTACTTGAACGATGCTGAATTTGCCAAAGCCTACACTCAGACAAAGTTCAATACGAGTCCGAGCGGACCGGTCAAAATCAAACGAGAACTTACCCAGCTTCGAATTGCCCCTGACATCATCGAAGACGTCATCGGTGCAATTTCGCGCGAAGACCAGCTTGAAAAGGCCGGAAAGTTCGTAAATAGGAAACAAATGGAAACAAATCGACGTTCTGCCACAGAAGTGCAACAAAGAATTCAACAAACCCTAATGCAAAGAGGATTTACGTTTGATATCATTTCAGAGGCGATTCTCACGTTTTGGGAGAACGAGGATGAGGACGTTGAACTTTCGGCTTGTTTGACACAGGCGGAAAAACTGAATCGGAAGTTCAGTGGGTATGCCCCATATGAGCGGAAACAGCGGATGAAGATGCAGCTTCGGCGCAAAGGTTTTCCATATGAGGTGATTGAGCGGGCTTTAGATCGACTCGCTGAACAAGAGTCATAACGGAAAAATGATTTACGGTAGGGGAAAATTTTGAAAAGGTGGGTCTACATTGACGATTTTTGAATGGATTACAGCACTCATGCCGATTGTGGCAGTGCTCGTATTATTGGTCATTATGCGTTTACCGGCGTCGGTCGCGATGCCGCTCTCGCTCGTATTGACGGCAGGACTTGCGTTCTTCGTCTGGCAGCTCGATGCGACACGAATTATGGCGGCGACGCTACAAGGACTCGTGATTGCCGTCACGACGGTCTGGATTGTGTACGGTGCGATCGGAATGATGAATACGATGAAAGAGGGCGGCGGAATGAACGCCATCCGCTCTGGATTCGTCAACATCACACCGGATCCCCGGATTCAAGTGCTCATCGTCGGCTGGTTGTTCGTCTCCTTCATCGAAGGTGCTTCGGGCTTCGGGACACCAGCTACGGTTGCGGCGCCCCTGTTGATTGCCCTCGGCTTCCCGCCGATTGCAGCGGTCGTCATCGCTTTATCGGCCGACGTCTCGGCGGTCACGTTCGGTGCGGTCGGCACACCAGCTTTAATCGGAATTGGGAACGGGCTGTCGCTTGACGTCAATCAACCGGAAACGATCGAATTTTTGACAAGCGTCGTCTTACAGACGGTGTTGATTGATATGTTCGTCGGTTTGTTGATTCCGTTTATCTTGATTTTGATGCTGACCCGATTCTTCAGTAAAGAGAAGTCAATCAAGCCGGCGCTCGAAGTGTTCCCGATTGCCATTATCGCGGCACTCGTTTACAGTATCCCGGCCTACATTTGGACACTCATCCTCGGATTTGAATTCGGGGGCATGCTCGGCGGGTTGACGGGTCTCGTCATCCTCGTCACAATGGCACGCAAAGGGATCCTCATGCCTAAACGGGTGTGGACGTTCGACGGTTATGCCGATGAGATCGAGCAGCCGCTTGAGAAGCCGTCTGTCGGTAAAGGCAAACGTGAACTTCCGCAGTGGAAAGCGTGGGCGCCATATTTGATTTTGACGATTTTCCTCGTGTTGACACGGACCGTGCCATTCTTGAATGAATTGACACGTAGCGTCCGCATTGACTTGCCAAACATCATCGGGGTCGAAGGAATCTCGACGTCGTGGGAACCGTTCTATTCGCCAGGATTCATGTTCATCTTGACGATGATCGCGACGTTCTTCCTCCACAACATGAGCTGGTCACAAGTGACGTCGGTGTTCAAAGCGACGACGCTCGGTGTGGTCGGGACGGCCATCACGCTCGCTGCGTCAGTGCCGATGGTTCGAATTTTCATTCACTCAGAAAATGGTGGAGCAGGTCTGGCTTCGATGCCAGTCGAACTCGCCACGGCTGCAGCCGATACGTTCGGCGGCGTCTGGCCGCTCGTCGCACCGTGGATTGGGGCGCTCGGCGCCTTCGTTTCCGGGTCGGCCACATTCTCGAACATGATGTTCTCGAGTTTGACGACGAACGTCGCTGAATCCGTCGGCTTGAACGAGACGCTCGCGTTATCCATGCAGATGGCAGGGGCGAACGCCGGTAACATGATTTGTGTCTTGAACGTCGTCGCGGTCGCTTCGGTCGCGGGTCTTCTCGGAAAAGAAGGGACGATCATTCGTTACACGCTCATGCCGATGATTTATTACGTGACGGCGACAGGTCTTGTCGGTTTGATGCTCGCCACGTTCTTCTTGTAAAAAAGTTACAAATTATTTACGACAATAATATTGACAATTTTCTGAACAGTCTGCTAAGGTTTTAGTAGATTTTCAAACTATGAACAGAGAGGAGCCAGCATGATGAAGTACATCTCAACACTACAACGCACACACACAACATCATATGGCTACTCGTATTTGACTGCGTAATTTGGCAGCTGGATAGGGGTAGTGTCCTTTCCCTGACCATGCAAAAGACTGAAGACTCAGAAGCGTACTTCATCCGATTGGTTGCACAATCAGGTGACGTGCGCTTTTTTTGCGTGCGCGGAAAGGACGGAAGGGGGAATCAGTCATGAAACTGATTAAACAACTAGATTGGTTTATTAAAAGACAGAAGCGGACGTATATCGTCGCCATCATCCTGCTCATCATCACCGGCGTCGTCGATATGCTGCCGCCATGGATTATCGGGCAGGCGATCGATGCCATCCGCGAAGGGAGCTTGACGACGGAACGTCTCGTCATGATCGTCGGATCATTGCTCAGTATCATGGTTTTATCATACGTCCTTTCGTATGTATGGATCGCCCGTCTGTTTGGGACGGCGTTCCTGCTCGAGAAAAAATTGCGGGCCCGTTTCTTCGGCCACCTGCTCCGGCAGACACCGCGCTTCTATCAACAGCACCGCACCGGGGATTTGATGGCGCTCGCGACGAACGATTTGAAGGCGGTGGAACGGACGGCCGGGTTCGGCGTCATGACGCTCGTCGACTCGTTCAATATGACGCTCATCGCCCTCACAATCATGGGCGTGTTCATCGATTGGAAGTTGACGCTCGCCGCACTCTTGCCGATGCCGCTTCTCGCCTGGTCGATGAATAAGCTCGGACGCCAAATCCATGCTCGCTTCACAGCGGCGCAGGACGCGTTCGGCGTGATGAACGACCAAGTCGTCGAATCGATTTCAGGCCTTCGGGTCGTCCGCTCGTTCGTGCAAGAAGACGCAGATACGAAAAAGTTCGACACGATCACAGACGACGTGATGGCGAAAAACATGCACGTCGCGAAAATCGACGTCTTGTTCGAACCGGTCATTAAACTGCTCGTCGGACTCAGTTACTTGATCGGATTGTCGTTCGGCACGTATCTTGTGTTCACGAATGACATCACGCTCGGGCAGCTCGTCTCGTTCAATATCTATCTCGGGATGCTCATTTGGCCGATGTACGCGTTCGGCGAACTAATCAACGTCGTGCAACGGGGAACGGCGAGCCTTGAGCGCATCGAGGCGACGATGAACGAGACACCGGACGTCATCTCAACGGGGACGGTCGAAGTCGACGTCCCGGAGAAAATCACGTTTAAATCACTGTCATTCCAATATCCGGGATCGACCCGAGCCTCGCTTGAAGACATCGTCTTGCACGTGTCGCGCGGTGAGACGATCGGCATCGTCGGACCGACCGGGGCCGGGAAGACGACGCTGTTGCGTCAATTGCTCCGCGAGTATCCGATTGATGACTCATTACTCGTCAACGGAATCCCGATTCACGACATCAAACTCGATATCGTGCGCGGTTGGAGCGGTTACGTCTCGCAAGAACATCTACTGTTTTCGAAGACGGTCCGCGACAACATCTTGTTCGGTTCAAACGATGCGACCGAACAAGACCTCGAGACGGCGATTCGGCTCGCGGCGTTCGACACCGATATCGAGCATTTGGAGAACCGTCTCGACACGGTCGTCGGGGAACAAGGGGTTATGCTCTCGGGCGGGCAGAAACAACGGCTGTCCATCGCCCGCGCGCTCTTGAAAGATCCAGAGATCCTCTTGCTCGACGATTCACTTTCAGCGGTCGATGCCAAGACGGAAGCGCGCATTATCGACTCAGTCCGGACGAGCCGGGCCGAACAGACGACGTTCATCGTCGCACATCGCCTGTCCGCTGTCGCCCATGCCGACCAGATTCTTGTGCTGCAAGACGGTCGCGTCACAGAACGGGGGACACATGACCAACTGATGGAACGACGCGGTTGGTATTACGAACAATACGTTCGACAAGGAGAGTCGGAGTAATCCGGGAAAGGGGGAATCTCTCATGATCGATCAATACGAATTAGATCCAGTCCGCAGGAAAAAAACGATCCGTTCACTCGTCGGCTATGCCAAACAAGTGAGACGCTCGATTTTCCTCGGTTTGACCTTACTATTTTTAGCGGTCGGGGCCGAACTAGCCGGACCGTATATCGCCAAAATTATCATTGACGACCATATCGTCGCCATCGAGCGCGATTGGGTTCAAGTCGAGTCAGGCGGGAGTGTCGATTTTGACGGCAACTCCTATGAAAAAGAGACACGTCTCGACGGGGAGACCGTCGTCCGTCCCGTCTCAATCGTTCAGACGACGGACGGCTACTATCTCGTCCCAGACGCTGTCATGAGTGGTGGAGTACGTGAAGTCGAAGACGGCGTCCTCACCATCACACGGAGCGAGGAATCAGCGACGTACGACAATATCGTGCCGCTCTCCTCGACCGACGTCTTCCAGTTTTATGAGACGGATCTTCGGGCCGTGCTTATGTTATCTGCCTTGTACGTCGTCTTACTTCTTATCGCGGCAGGTTTGAACTGGGGGCAACAGATGCTCCTCCAACGATCGGCCCATAAGATTGTCAAAACGATGCGACTCGACGTCATGCGACATTTGCAGACGATTCCGGTCCGCTACTTTGACCAGACACCGATCGGGAAAATCGTCAGCCGCGTCACGAATGACACTGAGACGATTCGCGACCTATATTTGGGCGTGCTCGCACGCGTCTTCCAAAGCGTCGTCATGATGATTGGTGTCCTGATCGCCATGTTCTTCTTGGACGTGCGCCTCGGTCTCGTCTCGCTCATCATCATCCCGGTCGTCATCGTCTGGATTAAGCTGTTCCAACGCCTGTCGACCCGAAACAACTTCCGTGTCCGTGCCCTCGTCGCCGATATGAACGCCCAATTGAATGAGAGCATCCAGACGATGCCGATCATTCAGTCGTACGTCAAAGAAGATCTCGTCTATGACGAGTTCAACGAGAAAAACAGCGACAACTTCCAAACGAGACGGAAACTGCTCAAACTGGATGCGCTCATGTCGCACAACTTGGTCAACTTCTTCCGCAACATGGCGCTCGCCTTACTCATCTGGGTCGTCGGTGCGCAGACGCTTGGAACGGGCAGCGTGCTCACGCTCGGGATTTTATACGCCTATATCGATTATGTGTCACGGATCTTTGAGCCGGTCACACAAATCATGAACCAACTGTCCCCGCTCCAACAAGCGCTCGTCTCGGCAGACCGGATGTTCCAGTTGCTCGACGAGAAAGGGGAAGACGTGTCCACGGAACGGATTGCACGCTTTAAAGGCGAGGTCGCCTTCGAGGACGTGTCGTTCAGCTATGAGGCCGGGAAACCGGTGCTGCAACACATCGATATCCATGCGGAACCGGGTGAGACGGTGGCGCTCGTCGGTCATACGGGGAGCGGCAAGAGTTCGATCATGAACCTGCTCATGCGTTTTTATGACCCGTCAGAAGGAACGCTCAACATTGATGGCATGGACGTGACGAAACTGCCGACGCAAGCCGTCCGCGCCCATCTCGGTATCGTGCTCCAAGACCCGTTCTTGTTCACGGGCTCGATTCGAACGAACGTGACGCTCGGTGACGAGACGATCTCGGACGAGCGGATTTGGCAAGCGTTGACGGCGGTCGGAGCCGATCGATTCGTCAAACAGTTGCCACACGGAATAGACGAGCCGGTCATCGAACGCGGCGCCTCGCTCTCAAGCGGAGAGCGCCAGTTGATCAGTTTCGCCCGTGCCCTCGTCTTCGACCCAGCCATCCTTGTCTTAGATGAGGCGACGGCAAGTGTCGATTCGGAGACAGAAGCGCTCATCCAAGACGCGCTCAAGACGCTCACATACGGGCGGACGACGTTCGTCATCGCGCACCGTCTCTCGACGATACGGGAAGCGGACCAAATCCTCGTCCTCGATCACGGTCACATCATCGAGCGAGGCAACCATCAATCACTCATCGCTGATGGCGGGGTCTACGCCCGGATGCATGAGTTGCAAAGTAAACAACAAGCCATCAGTTGAGGAGGTCTTATGGAGATTATCGGAAAGCATAACCGGGCCAAAGTGTTCAATGAACGGATTGACGATACGACGCGGGCCCAAATCCAAACACTTGTCGATCAACCGTTCACGCGAGGCGCCTCGATTCGAATCATGCCGGACATGCATGCCGGCAAAGGATCGGTCGTCGGGACGACGATGACGATTCACGACAAGGTCGTGCCGAACCTCGTCGGCGTCGACCTTGGGTGTGGCATGCTCTGTACGGAAATCAAGGTAAAGCGCATCGACTTTCAACGGCTCGACGACGTCATCCGCCAATTTGTACCGAGCGGGATGAACATCCGGGATACAGCACACTCTTACGCGTCTGAGCTCCCGCTCGAGGATGTGCGGGCGCCGTATAAGCTCGACCGGGCCCTCCGCTCGGTCGGCACGCTCGGTTCGGGCAATCATTTCATCGAAGTGAACCGGGACGAAGCCGGACGCACGTTTCTCGTCATCCACTCCGGTTCACGCCACCTCGGGGTGCAAATCGCCGAGCATTATCAAGGACTGGCCGTCGAACAGATGCTCGAGAGAGAGGGCGAGGCACAGAAACGTTTTCAGGACCTCGCTTACGTCGAAGGGGAAGCGATGGCCGATTACATGCACGACGTGCGTATCGCACAGCAATATGCGGCCGCTAACCGTCTTGCCATGACCGATGTCATCATTGAAGCGATGAACTGGAACGTCGTCGATCAATTCGATACGGTCCACAACTACATCGACCACGACGCGATGATGCTTCGGAAAGGGGCCATTTCGGCGCGTGACGGCGAGCGGGTCATCATCCCGATGAACATGCGCGACGGCTCGCTCATCTGTACCGGCAAGGGCAACCCGGACTGGAATTTCTCGGGACCACATGGCGCCGGACGGGTCATGTCACGCTCGGCAGCGCGGAAACGGGTTGACTTCAAAGAGTTCAAACGATCAATGGAAGGGGTTTGGTCGAGCTCGGTCCGGCCGTCGACGATTGACGAATCACCGTTCGTCTATAAGTCGATGAAAGAGATTGTTCGCTATATCGAACCGGCCGTCACGATTGATCAAGTTATCAAACCACTGTATAACTTCAAGGCGAACTGAAAGGGCGAATTCAGTTTCGCCTTTTTCTTTTCCACGAAAAATCTGATACGCTACAAGAGAGGTGAGCGAAATGGAAAAACGATTGAGTGATTTATCAACATATGAACTCGAACAAGAGATTCGGGCGCTCCATGAACGGAAGCGCAAAGCCGAACAGATGGGCATGGTCAGTGAGATCGAGGTAGTCTTGCGACGGATCGCGATTGCTGAGAGCTACTTGGTCGACCCGAAATCGTTCAAGCCCGGGGCGACGTATATCGTCAACTATAATGACCGGCCGTTCCGATTGAAGTTTGTGAATGGTGTCATGGGTTGGGGGACGTTCGAAGGGGAGACGACCGAGCATGCGATCCCGCTCTCGGAGCTGTCGGAGGTGAAGGCATGAACCGGACCGAACAATATGAGCGCTTGGCACACATCTTGAAACAGAAGAATGATGTCTTGAGCGATCTCGAGGCGTTGACGTGGGTTGAAGTCCTCTGGGAGGATTTCGAGACGACGCTCGCCCGGGCTGGTGAACCGTATCCGGGGGAAGCGAAATCATTCCAGTACGTCATTCAACAGATTGATGCGTACGGACCGCAACTCCACTTGTTCCAAACGAAAAACGAGAAGTTCAAGCACTTGATGTCAAAGCGCGACATCCATTAAAAACACGCCGATGCGGCGTGTTTTTTTGCTTGCAAACTGCACACAATCCGTTATAATAAAGGTCGCTATTAGTTCGCTTTATAGTTAAGTATTTATAAACTTTCTTTAGTTGAAATCATCTTTCACTAAACCTGATTTATAGAAGGAAGGAGGGATTAAGACTTGGACGTCGGTCAAAAAATCAAGCGGCTCCGCGTCAAGAAAGGGTTGACGCAAGAAGAGTTGGCCGAGCGCACGGATTTGAGTAAAGGCTATATCTCTCAAATCGAGCGTGATTTGAGTTCACCTTCGCTTGAGACATTATTCGACTTGTTGGAAGTGCTCGGTTGCTCGCCGAAAGAGTTCTTCGATGAAGAGATGTTTCAAAAAGTGATCTATACCGAGGACGATCGGACCGTCTACGTCGACGAGGAGCGGAAATATCGGACTGAATGGCTCATCCCGGAATCGAACGAAAAAGAGATGGAACCGATTTTGCTGACATTCTTCAAACATGGGGAATTTAAGCGTTATGAACCTTCCCGTTCCGAGACGTTCGTCTACGTCCTGTCAGGGCGGGTAGCCCTGAAGCTCGGCCATCACGCGTACTTCGCTAAAGCCGGAGAAACTTTATATTATGTCGCCTCTGATTCGCATCAGCTCGTCAATGACTACGACGGCGAGAGTGAATGTTTGATTGTCGCGACCCATTCATATTTATAAGGGAGGAACTGAAATGAACCCAGAAACGATTATTCGCTTTGACAATGTGTCGAAGCATTACGATGACACTGTCGTCTTAGAAAACATCAGCTTCGAGATTGAGAAAGGCAAGTTCTACACGTTGCTCGGGCCATCTGGATGCGGGAAGACGACGATTTTACGTTTGATCGCCGGTTTCACGGACGCGTCAGCAGGCGATATCGAGTTCAACGGGAAGCGCATCAACGACGTCCCAGCGAACAAACGTCAAGTGAACACCGTGTTCCAAGACTATGCGCTCTTCCCGCACTTGAACGTGTTCGAGAACGTCGCGTTCGGTCTGCGCATCAAAAAGATGAAAGAAGCGGACGTGAAGACGAAAGTCGAGCAAGCGCTCAAATTCGTCAACCTGGAAGGTTACGAGTCACGTGAAATCGATGAGATGTCAGGCGGACAACGCCAACGTGTCGCCATCGCCCGTGCCATCGTCAACGAACCGGAAGTCATCTTGCTCGATGAACCGCTCTCAGCGCTCGATTTGAAACTCCGGACCGAGATGCAATATGAGCTTCGTGAATTGCAACAGCGTCTCGGCATCACGTTTATCTTTGTCACGCACGACCAAGAGGAAGCGCTCGCGATGTCGGATGAGATTTTCGTCATGAATAACGGGAAAATCGTCCAAAGCGGGACCCCGACCGATATTTACGATGAGCCGATCAACCGTTTCGTCGCCGATTTCATCGGTGAATCGAATATCGTCCCGGGCGTTATGCCAGAAGATAACATTGTCACGTTCGCCGGGAAGACGTTCGATTGTGTCGACCAAGGGTTTGACCGCAACGAGAAAGTCGAAGTCATCATCCGTCCGGAAGATTTAGAGATGACATCGGTCGAATCGGCGAAACTCGTCGTCGACGTCGACTCGCAACTGTTCCGAGGCGTCCACTATGAGATTTGCTGCTATGACCAAGAAGGCAACGAATGGCTCGTCCATTCGACGAAAAAATCGGTCGTCGGTTCGAAAATCGGCCTCACGTTCGATGACGAGGCGATTCACGTCATGCGCTTAGGAGAGACGGAGGAAGAGTTCGACCGTCGTCTCGAGTCCTATGAGGAGGTCGCTCATGAATCAAACTAGTCAAACCGCGAAGACGGTCTATTTGACGACCTACTGGTTATGGATCGCGCTGTTCGTCATCGCGCCGCTCCTGCTCGTCGTCTACTACTCGTTTTTTGATATCGAAGGGAACTTGAGTTTAGAGAACTATCAGATGTTCTTCACGTCGACGTATTTGACGATGACGTTGTCGTCCTTCTGGTATGCGTTCTTGATCACGTTCTTCTCACTCTTGATTGGGTATCCGACCGCCTATTTATTGACGAAGACGAAGCATAAGCAACTTTGGCTTTTGCTCATCATCTTGCCATCATGGATCAACTTATTGCTCAAAGCCTATGCGTTTCTCGGTATCTTCGGGACGTACGGCATCACGAACCAGTTTTTAGAGGCGATCGGTATCGGGACGCAACAGATCTTATTCACGGACTTCAGTTTCGTGTTCGTGTCAGTATACATTTTCATCCCGTTCATGATTTTACCGATTTATAACGCCATCGAGAAGCTCCCACCGTCGCTCGTCTATGCGTCGCGTGATCTCGGGGCCTCGAACTGGACGACGTTCCGCCGGGTCATCTTCCCGCTCACGCTCGACGGTGTGAAGTCAGGGATTCAAATCGTCTTCATCCCGGCGTTGTCGCTCTTCATGATCACTCGACTGATTGCCGGTAACCGTGTCATCACGCTCGGGACGGCGATTGAACAACAATTCCTCGTCACGCAAAACTGGGGCATGGGCTCGACGATTGCCGTGTTCTTGATTTTGGCGATGGTCCTCGTCATGGTCATCACGCGTGACTGGGGCGCGAAAGGAGCGGTGCGTCGATGAAACCGAAAAAATTTAAATTAGCTAACCTGTATTTACTGGTCGTGTTCTTCATCCTCTACGCACCGATTCTCTATTTGATCGTCTACTCGTTCAACAGTGGCGGGACGATGAGCAATTTTGAAGGCTTCACGCTCGACTGGTACAAGTCACTCTTTACCGATACGCGCCTGCTCGTCATCGTCTTGAACACGATCGTCATCGCCTTGCTGTCGGCGACGATCTCGACCGTGCTCGGCGTCATCGGGGCGCTCGCTATCTATACGGCGCGACAACGCTTCACGAAGACGTCACTCTTATCACTCAACAACGTGTTGATTGTCAGCCCGGACGTCATCATCGGGGCGTCGTTCCTCATCTTGTTCACGATGCTCGGGATTCAGCTCGGTTTCTACTCGGTGCTATTGGCGCATATCGCCTTCTCGGTGCCGATTGTCGTCATCTTGGTCTTGCCGAAGCTGCAAGAGATGAGCCCGACGCTCATCGATGCGTCGCGTGACCTTGGGGCAAGTACGTGGGACGTATTGACGAAAGTCATTTTGCCATATATCACACCGGGTATCTTTGCCGGGTTCTTCACGGCACTCACGTATTCGCTCGATGACTTTGCCGTCACGTTCTTCGTGACCGGCAACGGCTTTACGACACTCGCCGTCGAAGTTTACTCACGGGCCCGTCAAGGCATCTCGCTCGAGATTAACGCCTTGTCAGCCATCTTGTTCTTGTTCACACTCATCCTCGTCCTTGGGTATTACGTGCTCGCCCAACGCGGTGCGAAAGCGAAGGAGGTAAGACGATGAAAAAATTGGTCATCATGTTGACGGTGCCGGTCCTCGTCAGTTTCGGCCTCTTGCTCTGGGTGTATCAAATCAATATGGCGCAAGGGTTTGGCGGCGATAACACGCTCGTCGTCTACAACTGGGGCGATTATATCGATGAAGATTTGATTGGAGAGTTCGAGGAAGAGACGGGCTTGAAGGTCATTTATCAGACATTCGACTCGAACGAGGCGATGCTCACGAAAATCGAGCAAGGCGGTACGGCGTTCGACATCGCCGTACCATCAGACTATGCCATCAGTAAAATGATTGAAGAAGACCTGCTCCTGCCGATCGACTATGACAAACTCGACAACTTTGATAACATCGACCCACGTTTTCTCGACAAGTCGTTCGACCCGGGCAACACGTACTCGGTCCCTTACTTCTGGGGGACGGTCGGCATCGTGTACAACCCTGAGCTCGTAGACGGCGAAATCACGTCGTGGAATGACCTATGGGACATGCCGCTCGAGAATGACATCTTGCTCGCAGACGGGACGCGTGAAGTGATGGGCTTCGGTCTCAACTCGCTCGGTTACTCGCTCAACACGACCGACAAAGACGAGTTGCTCGAGGCGGAGAAGAAGCTCGAGACACTTTGGCCGAACATTAAAGCAATCGTCGGCGATGAAATCAAGATGCTCATGGCCAATCGCGAAGCGGCCGCGGCCGTTGTCTGGTCAGGTGACGCCTCCGAGATCATGTATGAGAACGAAGAGTTGACGTATGTCATCCCAGAAGAAGGAACGAATCTCTGGTTCGACAACCTCGTCATCCCGAACACATCAAAAAACGTCGAAGGCGCGCACCAGTTCATCGACTTCATGCTCGACGCGGAAATCGCGGCCCGAAACACCGATTACGTCGGCTATTCGACGCCGAACGAAGCGGCACTTGAATTCTTGGATGAAGAAGTGACGTCAGACGAACGTTTTTATCCGTCGAAAGACGTGACGGATGAGCTCGAAGTGTATCAAAACTTAGGCAAGCGAATGAACGCCTACTACAATGAACTATACTTGCGCTTCAAAATGCAGAGTAAATGAAAGGAGTCCCGCTCACGGTGAGCGGGACTTTTTGTGTCGCCTGAGGCGGGAATATTAGCCGATGGGGGATTTTGTCTGTTGAATGGCATCGATGTGTGCTGCCTTGACTTCATCGCTAACGTGCATATAGGGACGAAGTTGTTCGTATAAGTTGATTCGTTCGGCCGCCGACAATCGAGACTCAACGGAGTCCGTCATTTGTTTGGCCCATGCTTTTCGATTCAACACCGGAACGTTCGACGACTCCACTCGTTTCAATGTGGAACGGTCACTGAAGACGATCCACGATTGCAAACAACTGCGGTCGAGACCGAGCAGTTGTTCGACCGCCCGCATATGGAGCTCGTTTTGTTTAACTAAACTTGGCGAGAATTCCCCCACCTCTAAACGTCTCGGGCGAAGCCCGGCGTAGGTGGGAGATGAATCGTCTGCTTGCGAACCCTTTGAATGTCCCTGTGACAAATACAACGAACAAAAGTTCGTGATTCCGTCAGATTTCCTCGCCCCCTCCGCGGGTATCGGAATGGGACGAGAGTCATCCGACCATATGGAGAAGGAGGGAAAGACGTGCTGAAAGGCTACAAATATCGGCTCCACCCCACGCCGGCACAGGCCGAGTTCCTGGTCAAGACGATCGGCTGCGCCCGCTTCGTCTACAACAAATTGCTCGAGGACCGCATCACCATCCACGAGGAGGCGAAGGCGAGCGGCGGGCCGAAACGGAAGCCGCCGACACCGGCCTCCTACAAGCCGCTGTTCCCGTTCCTGTGCGAGGCGGACAGCCTCGCGCTCGCGAACGCGAAGCTGCACCTCGACGCGGCGTTCGCGAAGTTCTTCGCCGGGACGGCCGGCTTCCCGGTGTTCAAGTCGAGACGGAAATCGCGCGCGTCCTACACGACGAACAACCAGCACGGCACGATCCGCATCGAGGCGGGAAAAGTCCGGCTCCCGAAGGTCGGGTTCATCCGGTTCACACAGCACCGCGGCTTCGACGGCGAGATCCGCTCGGCGACCGTGTCGATGACGAGAACGGGCAAATTCTTCGTGTCGCTCCTCGTCGAGCAGGACGACGAGCCGTGGGTCCCGGCAGAGCACACGGTCGGGATCGACCTCGGACTCGTGCACTTCGCCACCATGACGAACGACGATCTCGTCATGGAGAAGATCGCGAACCCGCGCAACCTGCGAAAGGCCGAGGCACGGCTCAAATGGGCGCAACGCGCGCTCTCCCGCAAGAAGCCCGGCAGCAGGAACCGCGAGAAGGCCCGGCTCCTCCTCGCGAAGAAGCATGAGCAGGTCAGGAACCGCCGGCACGACTTCCTCCACAAGCTGTCGCGACGCATCGTCGACGAGAACCAAGTCGTCGTGGTCGAGACGCTGAGACCGAGGGAGATGATGCAGGACCGCCGCCTGGCGAAAGCGATCGGGGACGCCGGGTGGGGCGAGTTCGTCCGCCAACTCGAATATAAATGTAAGTTCTATGGGCGGACGCTGATCAAGGCCGACCCGTGGTTCGCCTCGACCCAGGTCTGTTCGGCCTGCGGCGAGAACGGCGGCAGGAAGGGCCTGCATATCCGGGAGTGGACATGCGGCGCATGCGGCGCGCACCACGACCGCGACGTCAACGCGAGCCTCAAACTGTTGCGCCTCGCCGAGGATATCATGTCTTCAGGGCAGGGACTGCCCGACGAGCTTGGTCAATAATCGTAGCTAGTAAAAGTACGGTCTTCCCAAGAAACTCCCACTTCAGGCTGCGAAGCAAGCAAGTGGTGAGTAGTTCACAGTGAACTTTCGTGCCTGTCGAGTTTGGGACTTCATAAATCATGGTAGTTCCTCCCTTTTCCGAAAAGTATAGGGATTCTATGTATGCGCTTACATTTTATTGTAAGTCCACAGCTTCCTTTTTTCATCGTAACGGGTCGGTATGATAAAAGTCAAAATTTTTAGACAATAATTTGTCACATTTATTAAGATATGTTTTGAAGTCAAGATTTGTGGTAAACATCAATTAGCATCAATTTTAAATCGAAGGAGTGGACGTAATAATGGCAAAAACATATCAAGTCGACCCGGCACACAGTTCGATTACATTTACGGTCAAGCATATGATGATCTCGAAAGTAAAAGGGGAGTTCAAAGATTTTCACGTCGAAGCGAACGGACAACCGGACGATCTCGCGAACGCCCGCGTGAACGTGACCATCAAGGCGGCATCGATCGATACGAATAACAGCGATCGCGACAACCATTTACGGTCTGGCGACTTCTTCGATGTGGAGCAACACGAGGACATCGTGTTCGAGTCGACATCGTTCCGCTCAAAAGGCGGCGGTGAATTCGAACTGACCGGGAATTTGACAATTCGCGGGACGACCCGGGAAGAGACGTTCGAAGTCGAATATGAGGGAAGTGCAAAAGATCCATGGGGTAACATGAAGCACGCCTTCACCGGTGACGGGTCGATCAACCGGGAAGATTATGGATTGACGTGGAACCAGGCGCTCGAAGCGGGCGGCGTCCTCGTCGATAAAAAAGTGAAGTTTGACTTTGAGCTCCAGTTCACGGAGTCGGAGGCATAAAAAAAGTCGCTCTCGCGAGCGACTTTTTACTGTTCGTAGGCCAATTTCTTTTGTAAGCTCTCTTCGCTGAACACCCAGCCAGTGAATGAAGACAACACTTCATTCGATTCTTCGTCGACGATGACGACGGCGACGAACGGATAAATGTCTTTCGAAAAGTAGCGCAAGTTCGTGAAGCGATATTCAATCATGCCATTGTGGCGTGTGACCGTATACGTGTGAATCTTCGAAAACTCAAGGAACGATTGAAGATCCGCATTTTTACGGGCCTCCACGAAGTGAAGGTCGTCTTCCCCAGGCATCGGCTTGTCACGGAAACGACCACATTCGATGACTGTCCCTTTTTTCACTTTGACTGCTCCTAAACCGTTGCGGAATCGAACGGCGACGTGCCAGTCATCCCAGCCGATACCGGGCGAGATGAACAGTTCGTGGGCGCCGGCGAAGTGACGGGCGACCGTGGCGAGGGCGCGATTACGCAATTTGAACTGGATGGCGTAATAGCTGATGACGAGCGCAATGAGCAGTGCAAAAATCGGGACAGTCGCCCCTGTGATAAGCCATAATACATATGCGCCGTAATAGGCAGAGAACAAATACGGATCGAACGTCCCGATGACGCCCCAGCCAATCCATTTCTTCGAAAATGGTTGGAGGGCTTGCGTCCCGTAGGCGTTGAACAAGTCGACCGTGACGTGCAGCAACACGGCGATTTGTGCCATGACCCATAATGAGGCAGGGTTGACGCCAAGCGCGAGTCCGATGACGGCGCTGACGATGATCGGCCAGGCGAGGAGTGCGGTGATCCCATGTGAACGACCGCGGTGCTGGCGTAAATACGTGCTATTTCCTTTTAGTTTGAAGACCGTGTCAAAGTCCGGAGCGTGCGAGCCGACGAGAGCCGTCGCTGTCATGGCTAGAAACATTTGTGCGTCGCCTGACACCTCTGGGCTGAGGGTCGCGATTGCACTTAAACCAAGTCCCATCCCAATATGAGTAGCAGTATCCAATGTGCTTCAGCACCTCCATAAGTAGAAAAAACGGCGTTATTTGATCCATTTCATCATACAATATTTTTAAAACGAGGGGAAACGAAATGCTCGATGTTGATAAATTGTTCACAAATTATAATATTCAAGAATTTAACACAAATTTAGTGACGTGGTTCAATCGTGAAAAGCGTGATTTGCCGTGGCGTCATAAAAAGAATCCATATCGTGTCTGGGTGAGTGAGGTCATGCTCCAACAGACGCGCGTCGATACCGTCATCCCATACTATAACCGTTTCATGGAGCGCTTCCCGACGATTGAGGCATTGGCAGCGGCCGAACCCGATGAGGTCGTCAAATATTGGGAAGGACTCGGTTATTACTCACGGGTCCGAAACCTTCATCAAGCCGTCCGGGAAGTCGTTGCTGTGTACGACGGCATCGTCCCCGAAGAAAAAGAGCGGTTCGAAAAACTGAAAGGCGTCGGACCGTATACGACCGGGGCCGTGCTCTCGATCGCCTACAATCAGCCGGAACCAGCCGTCGATGGCAACGTCATGCGCGTCATGTCCCGTCAATTCGGGATTTATGACGACATCGCCATCCCAAAAACGCGGAAGTTGTTTGAGCAAGTCGTGCGTCGACTGATGGACCCGGCGCATGCCTCGGACTTTAACGAAGGCATCATGGAACTCGGGGCGACGGTATGTACGCCGAAAAAACCGATGTGTTCGCTTTGCCCCGTTCAAGACGATTGTTATGCTTATACCCATAACGTTCAAGATGAACTCCCGGTCAAGACGAAAAAAGGGGCGTCTCGGATTGAAATGTATGATGCGCTTTATTGTCGACAAGAGGGCCGCACGGCCTATATGAAGCGACCGGAAACAGGTCTTCTCGCTGGAATGTGGCAATATCCGCTTACAGACCGGGGAACGGGGGAACAGTTAAACGGAACCTATGTTGGACAAGTGAAACATGTGTTTTCCCACATCGTCTGGTACATCGACTTATATAAAGTCGAGACGTTACCGGCAGGGGAATGGACTTGGCTCGACGAAGAGGCACGTGACGTGGTGACGGTATCGGTCGCCCAACAAAAATTAGAGCAGATGGCAGGTGCGAAATGAGACAGTTTGACGTACGAACTCCATATGACACGTCCGTCGACACACTCTGGACGTTGCTTCAAGATGCTTCACTGTTATCCGAGCTGACATCGTTCCCGAAAGTGACGCTCCTTGGGGATGGGGCGTCGGTCGAGGGGAATGTCGTTCAGCTCCGCATCGAGGTCGGCCCGATTTCATTACCGTGGAACAGTGCCATCACGTTGACGGGGAATCACGCTTTTTGTGACCAAGGCGTGAAGTTGCCGTTCCCGTTCCGTCGCTTCAGCCACGTGCATCGGGTCGAACAAGTTGGCGGACAGGCTATCATGGTTGATGAGGTCACATTCGATAGCTACGTACCGGCCGTTCTCGTCGAATACTTCGTGCTTCGACCGATGTTCAAAGCGCGAGCCGAGGCGTTCCGAAAAACACTAAATTCCTGTAAATAAGAGATTTCCTTTTTCATTGGTTCTGAAAGTCGCTATAATTAAATATGAGAATTGTATAGCATCATAGCGGAAAGGAGGAGCTTATGAGCTTATTTCCCAAAGCAGGTAGCAAGATCGAGATACAGAGCTACAAGCACAACGGAACTTTGCATCGCGTTTGGGAAGAAACGCTCGTCCTTCAGTCGTCAAAAACGGATATGATCGGATTCAATGACCGCATCATGGTCAGTGAGTCAGACGGCCGGCAATGGAGAACACGTGAGCCGGCAATTTGCTACTTTTCATCTGAGTTTTGGTTCAATGTCATCTGCATGATTCGCGAAGATGGGATTTACTACTACTGTAATCTAGGTTCGCCGACAACGTTCGATGGGGCAGAACGTGCCATCAAGTACATCGATTACGATTTGGACATCAAGGTGTTCCCGGATATGTCGTACACGATTTTAGATGAGGATGAATATGAGCGGCATCGTCGCGAGATGAATTATCCGAAAGCGATTGATCGAATCTTGAAACAGAACGTTCAAGAACTTATTAACTGGATTCGAGGACGGAAAGGGCCGTTCAACCCAACATTCGTCGATGAATGGTATCGCGAATACGAAGCACGTTACCGGAGATGATCGCTCATCTCCGCTTTTTTTCTTGAAGGAGGAACTAATGGGTAGTATTAAACGTTATTTAAAGTTCGTTAAACCGTATAAGAAACAAATCGCGCTGACCATCTTCGTCGGGATTTTGAAATTCTCCATCCCGCTCGGGTTGCCGCTCCTTTACAAATATGTGATCGACAATTATTTGACCGACCCGGACCCGGCGAGGGATTATACCGAACTCGTCTGGCTGTTCGGAATCGTCTTCTTTGTCTTCCTTGTCTTGAAGCCACCGATTGAATACTTGCGACAATATTTGGCGCAATGGGCGGCAACACGAATTTTGTTCGACGTCCGGAACCGATTGTTCGACCACGTCCAAAAATTATCGCTCCGCTATTACTCGAACAATAAGACAGGACAGATCATCTCGCGCATCATCAACGATGTCGAGCAGACGAAAGACTTCGTCATCACCGGCCTGATGAACATCTGGCTCGATATGGTCACGATTTTAATCGCCATCGCCATCATGTATACGATCGATCCGCAACTGACGCTCATCGCCGTCTTGCCTCTTCCGTTCTATGCCATCGCCGTCCGCTACTTTTATGGACGGTTGCGCCGGCTCACGCGGGAACGGTCGGCTGCGCTCGCGGATTTGCAAGGTCATTTGACCGAACGTGTCAACGGGATGGCCGTCATTCGCAGTTTCGCCCTCGAACCGTATGAGAACAAGGCGTTCGAAGAGCAGAACGATGGATTCTTGAAAGCGGCGCTCCGCCATACCGGATGGAACGCGAAGACGTACGTCGTCGTCTCGACGATCACCGATATCGCCCCAATTTTGATTTTCACGACGGCCTCATGGCTCGTCTTACAATTGGACGTCTCGCTCGGGACGCTCGTCGCGTTTATCGCCTATATCGACCGTCTCTACGCACCGCTCGGTCGTCTCGTCAACTCGGCGACGACGCTCACGCAATCGGTCGCTTCGATGGACCGTGTCTTCGAATTCCTCGATGAGCCGTACGACATCGAAGAGAAGCATAGCGCCTTCGTACCTGTACAAACGGCTGGCGATATCGAGCTCGACCGGGTCAGCTTCGCTTATGAGAAAGACGGAGCCCAGGCTCTCCACGATGTCAGCTTGCACATCCGTTCTGGGGAGCGGGTCGCCTTCGTCGGTATGTCTGGTGGCGGCAAGTCGACGCTCGTCAGCTTGATTCCACGATTTTATGATGTCACGTCAGGTAGCATTAAAATCGATGGCACCGACGTCCGAGACTTCAAGTTGCGGGCGCTACGCAATCAAATCGGGATGGTCATGCAGGACTCGGTCCTCTTCAGTGAGTCGGTCGCGATGAATATCCGGATGGGGAATCCGGAAGCCAGTGACGAAGATGTCATCGCCGCCGCGAAAGCAGCGAACGCCCATGAGTTCATCTCGAACTTGCCGGACGGCTACGATACGCCGGTCGGAGAGAAAGGCGTCAAACTGTCAGGTGGGCAAAAGCAACGGCTCGCCATCGCCCGTGTCTTTTTGAAACATCCGCCGATCATCATTCTCGACGAAGCGACGAGTGCGCTTGACCTTGAGAGTGAGGCGATGATTCAGGACTCGCTCGCGCGATTAACGAAAGGCAGAACGACGCTCATCGTCGCGCACCGATTGTCGACCATCACCGACGCCGATAAGATTGTCGTCGTCGATAACGGACAAATCATGGAGACGGGCACGCATGAAGAATTGATGCGTCGCCGCGGCGCCTATTACGATTTGTATATGATTCAAGATTTAGCAGTCGTCGAATGAGACGGGACCTCGAGGAAACTCGAGGTCTTTTTGTTTTCCGTGACAGTGAGACGGGAATGAAGAAACGACATGCCAAAAGGGGGATGAACCAATGATGAACGGGGAAGGATTAATTACGGTAAAACCGCTAAAAGACGCGCTCGAGCTGACGTGGTCAGTCGAAGGGACGGTCCGGCTCACGCGGAACGGGAAGTATGTGTATGAAGGGACCGATCAACACTATGTCGATCACGAGACCGGTGTGGGAGAACAAGTCGCTTATCGCATCACGGACGAACAAGGGGAAGTGGCGAAAGTGTATACGGCCGCCGTCGACCCATCTGACGACTTGTACTGGAATCGTCATCTCACGTCGGCAGTCGTCGCCTCGAACGGCACCCATCTCCAATGGGACCCGATTGCTGACGTCGAAACGTATGCGATTTACCGGCAAGGACGACGCATTGCCGAAGTCGTCGGCCATGCTTATTTGGACGAGACGCCGCTCAATGAGCCGACAATGTATGAAGTGCGGGCGCTCCGCTCTGTGAAGCGAGATGAGAAACCGGGGACGAGTCTCATTCACGCCGTCGGCAAAGCGATGTCACTCGCCAAAGAATTGAAGACGGACACGAGACGGGACAAGGAATTGTACATCATGTATTTTCTCGTCAGTCCGATTCGACCTGATTTGGAGACGGTGGACCAGATTCAGCTTCGCGTCCAGACGTTCATCCGCCCGCCGATGATTAAAAACCCGAACTTGTTGTCGCCTAATCCGTATTTTGAAGGAGACGGTCGCCCTTATAACGTTCATGCGACCGACTATCGCACGCGGACGGAAGTGAAGGCCGAAGGGCTGAGTGATATTCCGATCGTCTCCATCAAAAAAGATGCGAATGTGACGCGTGGCTATACGAAACATCACCGTTTGACGGGTGAAGATATCGCATCTGTCGACCAAGTGTATCTTGAAGATGTCGATATCGACCGCGGGCGGGCGGCGTATCGGTTGCAACATTCCGTTGGCAACCCGCTCGTTATCGCGCCGGACATCAAATATACGATCGTCGCGCAATTAAAGGACAATGCTACGTTCAAGCTGTCCGGAAGTCATACGCAATCGCCACATCATGAAGTGTATCTTCAAGTCGGTGATGCCCCATGGACGACGATTCACCGGGCGGACGACCTCGGTGTCAGTTTCATGGGCAATCCGATGCCGGAGTGCCACTGGACGTACTTGACCTGTATGGACTAAAAAAAAAACCGTCGACTCATCGAGTCGGCGGTTTTGGTTGTTGGTCGAGAAATCGGCTCCGTTCTTCCGGCGTCGGCAGTTTGCACGTCTGTTTTTGTCCGAACCACTGATAACGATGTTTAGCGATCACATCATAGCCGAAATCACGAATCGATTTTGGGACGAACCTCACAAACCGGAGCCAACGCCACTTCCCATCCAATCCTTCCGCGATGCGGACCGCCGCATCGGATTTAATGTACGGGACACCATCGCGAATCAACACGATGCTGTCGACCGAGTCGTTGATACGATGACGTTTACGTAAAGCTTGACCGGCCTCGCCTTGAAGCGAGGCGAAATGAAAGTTCCCCGTCGCGTCACGGTTCAAGATGAACTGGACGCTCGCATCGCAAAAGTTACAGTCTCCATCAAATAATACAATGGCTGGCATACCACTCGCCTCCTTCACTCTTGCCTGTTTCCGTTCCGGTGTCACTTCAAACGTTATGCGGCGAGCTGGCGTACCGATTCCATCTTATATAGCGAGACGTAGTAGAGGTAGGCACCGAGCGCTCCGAACAAGAAGATGTAGCCACTCATGAACACGGGTCCGATGAATGCCCCGACGACAATCCCGGCCGCGGCCACGAGTTTGGCCCCGTGGAACGTGAGTCCACCGAAAGCAAGGTACGAGGCGCGACGCTCCGGGTCGAGCAAATCGACTTGTTTCACTTGGCGGATCGGCGAGTACAGCAATTCGCCGACTGTGAAGACAACGGCTAAGACGGCGAGAATCAGGAACGAGTTCATCGACGTAATGGCAGCGTACGCCGTGATGTATAACGACAAGCCGATGAAGAACACGTATTTCTCACGGTACCGTTTCACAAATGCAGTGACGGCGAACGTGATGGCGACGACGAGCAATGTGTTCTCGAGTTGCATGAATGCCATCATTCGGACACCATCGAACGGAACACCGACGATCGAGCGCTGTTGAAACGATTCCGCCAAATGAACACCGATATAGTTCGCCATATGGAACTCGGTGGAGAAGACGAGCATGCTGCCGAGCACGAACAACATCCAGCGTCGGTCATTGAGGGCGATCCGGTAGTTTTGAATCACGCCGACAATCGGATTGGCCGGCGTCGACCGATTGCCTTGATGAGAATCGACGAGATAGCGCTGTAAGAGGATCGTCGTAATCGTCAAAACGAGTGTCATCCCGACAAACAAGCCGAAGCGGTAGTCACGATAGAAGGCACCACCAAGCATGACGCCGCCAGCGATAGCCAAGTTGACGAGCCAATAGTCATATACATATATCGCTTTCCGATTCGATTCTTCCATCGAATCGATGACGATCGCCTCCAAGGCCGGATAGTTCAACCCGTTGGCGACCGCGTGACCGAAGTAGAGAATGGCCACGGCGAGTGCCCAATTGTTTGATGGGTGAATCGCCACCGTCATTCCGATGAAGCAAAGGATTTGAACGAGTTGGCCGATTTGTAAGACGTGCTTGCGATTGAATCGATCCGAGAAGTACCCACCGAACAAGCCGGTGACATACCCGACGATGACGAATGACGTCATGATGATCCCGGCAGCGATTTTGCCGAGTTCTTCTGAAAAGTATAAAGCCATGAATGGAAAGATGGCCGAGCCGACGATGCGGATGAAAAAGCCGCAGACGAGTCGAAGCCGAACGTTGGTTGGAAAATCTTTGAATTTCATGTGAGCACCTCCTTGTCACTACTTTAAACGTGGACTACACTTGGTAAAAAGAGACAAAATATTTGGACATGTCCACTTTTAGGGGGAAGGTCATGAATGCGAAACTAGTGGCGATTTATCGCCACACGATAGAGACGGGCAAAAGGGAAGTGACGTTGCGGGAAGCGGTTGAAGCAGTCGGCTATAGTGAGAAACAAGTGAAGCGTGATATCAAGGCGTGGCAAACGTTAGGCTGGGTGGAATATCAGGCCGGGAAAGGGCGGGGTCATGAATCGATACTCCGCTTTCAGTCGGGATTTGCTCGGACGCTGAACGACTGGGTCGAAACCTCATTCTCAACGGCCTCGATGGCGGACGCGGCCAAATGGTTGGAGTGGGAGTGGCCACCCGCGTTACGGGAATTGATTCAAGCCCGGATTTGGAGTCGATTCGGTTTCGAACAGACGGAAGAAGACCGATTCGTGTTTCCGCGTACCCGGACGCTTGAATCACTCGACCCGCTCGACATCCATATCGCGATGGAGGCGTCCTTGTCTCGGCATGTCTTCGATCGCCTCTTCGAATGGGATGGGGCGACGGTCCAAACGTCCCTTGCCCATCATATCGAAGAAGTGACATTCGGATTTCGGTGTTATATCCGAAAAGGCGTCACATTCCACAACGGGATGACGTTAGCCGCCAAAGATGTCGTTTACTCGTTGAATCGATTATTGGCTCGCGGAAAACAAGTTTGGTTGTTCGCGCCAATCGAACGGGTCGAATCGCCGGCGCCTTACGTCATTGACATCCATACGAAAGCGCACCGGGCCTACATCGAACGTTTACTTGCTCAAACGCCGGCATCCATTACGTATGAAGGGGCAGAAGGGATTGTCGGGACGGGACCGTTCAAATTGGAGAAACGTTCCGAAGAAGTCGTCCGGTTGCGGGCGTT
Organism: Exiguobacterium sp. s21; assembly: GCF_018617975.1. NCBI lineage: Bacteria > Bacillati > Bacillota > Bacilli > Caryophanales > Exiguobacterium > Exiguobacterium sp. s21. The sequence goes on from NZ_JACSLF010000010.1 coordinate 106,649, forward strand.
CGAGCGTGGGCTTCGACCGCGTCCTTCATTAGATGTGGTCGAATTTGTCACGTTCTCAGAAACGGATTATGCCAAGTGGAGCGCCGGTGATGATCAGAGCATCGTCAAGTGGATCGCTGAGGCCGGGGCACGTTATCTCGTGTTCAACTTGCAGCACTCTTGGCTCAAAGATGATATGGACACACGACTTGCCATTCAACAGGCAATCCATAAAGAAGCGTTCGTCGACTTGGGAGGAGAGCGTCATCAAGTGGCCCATGGTTTTTTCCCGGAGGCGAGTCGACCGGTGGTGGCACCAAAAGCAACGGGAAGTTCGCGCCGTCCACTGCGTCTATTGCATTTGCCGTTCGACGTTGCGACAGAAGACGCGATGCTTGTCGCGGAACAGTTGCGCGTAGCCGGCTTTACCGTTGAGACCGAGACGTATACGATTGCCTCGTTACTACAAGAGGAGACGCTCCGGCGTGCTGATTTGATTTTATGCGGGGAGATGATGAGCGAAGATCTCGATTTGGCGTTTCTCGCGTTTTTGACGAGTGAATTGTCACTCGTCGGCAAGTTAATCGCGCATGAAACGGAGCTCCGGACGATGATGGACCGTTACCGTCAGACTGATATGAGTGCGTGGCCGTGGCTCCATCGTGACGTCGAGCGTTATTTGACAGAAGCAGCACTTGTTATTCCTCTGTATCACGTGGCCCGAGAGCGGCGATTCCCGAGCTTTCTAGGGGAAGTTCCAGTCGATGTGTTCGGCCACCTCCGCTACGACCAGCTGTGGATTCGGCCTTCGGTGTAAACGAAAAGGAGATGCCGCGGCATCTCCTTTTGCTTATAGTTGGGCGAAGGCGCGGTTTACCGCGGCAATCGTCTCTTCGATATCTTGTTCGGTATGCTCAGTCGTCAAGAACCAAGCCTCGTACTTCGAAGGGGCTAAATTGACACCGTTCTCGAGCATCAATTTGAAGAAACGTCCGAACACTTCACCGTCTGATTTTTCGGCGCCTTCGTAATCGGTCACAATCTCGTCCGTGAAGTAAACCGTAAGGGCACCTTTTAAACGGTTCAATGTGATGGTCACACCATGTGTTTCTGCGGCTTCACGAATCCCGGCCTCGAGCTCGGCACCGAGTGTGTCGAGCTTTTCGTAAACGCCGGGTTGCTCGAGAACCTCGAGACAAGCGAGACCCGTTGCCATCGACGCCGGGTTGCCGGCCATTGTTCCGGCCTGATAGGCTGGGCCGAGCGGAGCGACCGTCTCCATGATTTCAGCTTTACCGCCATAGGCACCAATCGGCAAGCCTCCGCCGATGATTTTCCCGAGTGCGGTCATATCCGGTTCAATCCCGTACACTTGCTGGGCGCTTCCGTACGTGAAACGGAAAGCCGTGATGACTTCGTCGTAAATGACGAGTGCACCATGTTCATGGGTGATGTCATTGACGGCCTGGAGGAAGCCTGGTTTCGGCTCGACGATCCCGAAGTTCCCGACAATCGGTTCGACGAGGACGCAGGCGATTTGACTTCCCCATTCGCTCATCATGTCGCGAAACGCTTCGACGTCATTGAACGGCACGGTGATGACTTCTTTCGCCGTAGCTCGTGTGACGCCGGCTGAGTCTGGTGAGCCGAGCGTGGCCGGTCCGCTGCCTGCCGCGATGAGCATCAAGTCCGAGTGGCCATGATAGCAACCGCTGAATTTGACGACGAGCTCACGACCGGTATAGGCGCGAGCGACACGAACGGTCGTCATGACCGCCTCGGTCCCTGAGTTGGTGAAACGGACTTTATCCATTGACGGGATGGCCGCCTTTAGTTTTTTCGCGAACTCGACTTCAAGCGCGTGCGGTGTCCCGTAAAGGAGCCCTTTAGACGACGCCTCAATCAACGCTTTATGGATATGCGGATGGGCGTGGCCTGTGATAATCGGTCCGTACGCCGCCAAATAGTCGATATAGCGATTGCCGTCGACGTCATAGAAATAAGCGCCGTCTCCTCGTTCCATATAGACGGGTGCACCGCCGCCGACTGCCTTGAATGAGCGGGAAGGGCTATTGACCCCGCCGACGATGTGCGTCAAGGCGTCGGTATACAAAACGTCTGAATTGTTGCGTGTAGATGGTGTTGCCATATGTATTGCCTCCTTTTACAAATTCGCACTTATTGTATCATAGCCGTCAACCGCATAAGCTCAACGTTTGACGACCGTTCAAGAAATCAGTACACTATTTATAAAGATTACTATGTAAGAAATAGGTTAATTCTAACTGACATTTCGCATGAATTTTATAGAAGAAATGAGGGATTGACGTGGGAAGCGAAATGCTTGACCATGCTGTTCAGTCGCTCCGAGAACATGGAGTCAGAATGACGCCTCAGCGCCAGGCCATTTTGGAGTACCTCGTCACGGAGCACAGTCACCCGACAGCGGATGACATTTATAAGGCACTTTCGGCGAGATTTCCGAACATGAGTGTCGCTACCGTCTACAATAACTTGCGCGTCTTTAAAGAAGTCGGACTCGTTCAAGAGATGAACTATGGGGACGCTTCGAGTCGCTTTGATTTTGTGACGTCGCGTCACTACCACATCATCTGTGATGCATGTGGGAAAGTCGTCGACTTCAACTATCCGGTCCTCGACGAGATCGAATCGGTCGCGTCTCAATTGACAGGGTTCAAAGTCGATCGTCACCGTCTTGAAGTATACGGGACGTGCCCAGCTTGCCAAGCTGAACAAGCGCATAAACATTAAAAAACATCCTCAGGCAGAGGATGTTTTTTTATTCGTGTGAATGGGTTTGACGCTTATTATATTTTTCATCGAACTCTTTACCTTCGAGCGATTGATCGATCGTGAGCGGTTCGTCGCAGTGCATACATAAGTCGACCCGGCCGAGCATCTTTGTCGGTTTCTCACAATTCGGGCAAGTGACGACGATGGCTTTCGTGGATGCCATCCCAATAATAAAGTAGAGCGCTGAACTCGATAACACCATCACGAAGCCGAGCAACATGAAAATAATCATCAGCCATGTCATGCTTTTCGCCAACAGGCCGAGATACATAACTCCGATTCCCGCAAAGACGAGCAACAACGCAAGGTTTCGAGCGCGGTTGATTTTATTCCCCCGTTTTTTCATTTCGTAATCCCTCCATGTCTGTCTTTACTATAGCTCATCTGCACGACCGTGAGAAGTTCATACAATCGCTGGCAGGAGAATTTTAAAAGAAGGCGAATCATTTTTGTATCAGATTATTGGGTGGACGATTGTGGTTCATCATTACAGAAAGAAGGTATCAAGGTGACTATGGAGTATGCGACGCGCACGATCTATTCGGAATATGCGGCCTTGAAGACAACGCTTGGCATCATTGAAGTGAAAAAGAAACGGCCGAGAGATCCTTTGACCGATCAATCGGACCGGCTGTTGATTGTGATTGAAGCGAAAGAAGAACCGTTCTGGACAGTGAAACATTATCAGGTTGGGCAAGAAAAAATTATTCTTCATCTCGTAAGTGACTCGATGATGGATCGTTGGATTTTAATGAACGAGAATCGCCGGGCCATTCATTGGATTGAAGATGGAATGGTCTTGTTTGAACGAAATACGTTTTTATTAGACTTGCGACAACGCCTTCGTAATTTTTCGAATGATGAGCAACGTCTTCAACTGTCCCTTGCTTTTGCGAAGTTGTTGCGACGCTTTGAAGATGGACGAAGCTTATTTTTACAAGAGGAGCATCAAGATGCTTTCACCCAAATCCATCACGCCTTGACTCATTTGGCGCGGTTGTCGGTGTTGGAGGCCGGAATTCATCCGGAAATCATATTGTGGAAGCAAGTGCGCACCCTCGATTTGGAAATATATAAGTTACACGAAGAACTGGTGAGCGGACAAGAATCGCTAGAACAGCGGATTCATTTGGTAATCATCGGCATTGAACATTTGATTCAATCGAAAGTGTTGCCCGGCACTCTTCTTCTATTACAAACGATGCAACAACGGGATGAACCGTGGTCGTTCTCAGAATTGATGGAGCATCCGAACTTGCAAGCATTGAAAGTCGACCTGGGGAGCATCGTCGGCTTCCTCGTTCGAAAAGGATATGTCCGGTCGGTCGCCCGGCCGACAAAAGGCGTCGGTGTCGAAGCAATCGCTTATGAAATCGCCTGACTACTATAGAAGCGAATGGAGTAGCTGATTTAGATGAAAATGATGAAGTTTATATTAGGCAGTGTGTTTATTGTGTTTGTGGCTTGGGTCATATCAGTTTTCATAGGATTGTTCATGATGGACGATCCGGTTGCCGGGGCACGTCCGATTGTATGGACGATTTGGTATGGAGTAGCGTTAGTGATTGTCATTATGGCGCTATATGACTTCTCACCGTTGAAAAAAGGTCATCTCAAGCGAATCGCTTTAATTGGAACGGTGCTCGGGGTCGTCTTCTTTGGTTCGGTGAAAGGCTATTATGTGTATACAGAAGGTTTACGGATTGAAGAACGGGGCGTCGAGTTGATGGACTATCAGCCTTTTAAGGAAAAATCGGATTTAGCGGAGCTGGACGGCGAATCTTCGTTTAAACTAGACTCGAAGTTGCCGCGTCTCGATGGCGCGACAGCCCTTTATCCACTTTATGCGTCTTTCGTCGAGGCGGTCTATCCATCAGGCGAATATAATCCATACGGCATCGAAGAATGGGATGAGAGCCCTGTCGTATCGACGACGACAGGTGAAGCCTATGATCGTTTGATTCGCGGGGAGCCAGATATCATCTTTGTTGCCGGACCATCGGATCTACAAGTGGCTGCGGCCGAGAAGGCTGGTGTGCAGTTCAACATGACGCCGATCGGGCGCGAAGCGTTTGTCTTCTTTGTACATGAAGACAATCCGGTTGACTCTCTCAAATTAGAAGAAATACAGCAAATTTATGCGGGAGATCTCGACGATTGGAGTGAGGTCGGAGGCGAGACTGATACGATTCGAGCATTTCAACGTCCAGAAGGGAGCGGGAGTCAGACTGCTCTTCAGCGGGTGATGGGGGAAGAGAAACTGATGGATGCCCCAGTAGAAGATGTCCCCGAAGGAATGGGTGGGATTATCAAGCAGACGGCAGCCTACCACAATCATAAGAATGCGATTGGCTTTTCTTTCCGTTATTACGCGACCGAGATGGTAGAGGACCATGACATTAAATTACTTCAAGTGAACGGGATTGCCCCGACGGTCGAGACGATCGCTGACGGGACGTATCCAATCACTTCTGAATTTTATGCCATCACGACAGAAGAAAATTATGAAACGTACAAGCCGTTTTTGGATTGGATGACGTCTGAAGAAGGACAAACGTTGGTAGAACGGACGGGTTACGTTCCGTTAGCGCAAGACTGAAGAGTTGAGCCTCGCTAAAGGGGCTCAACCTTTTTTTATTTTTTGTGATATTTCTATTGACGAAGTGGTAAATAGAGATTATAGTTATAAACGTTGTCACGGCGAAAGATTATTTCAGTAAAACAATTTGTGAAAAAAGTTGTTGACGCAGAGATAGACGACGTGATAAATTAATGAAGTCGCCAAGAGCGGCAGACGAACTTTGAAAACTGAACGATGAGGCAAAAATAAGTTTTACAATTTTTGAATGAAGCGCAAGCTTCGTCATTTTTAAAGAGCTATATCAAATTCTTTGGAGAGTTTGATCCTGGCTCAGGACG